>NZ_JMQR01000075.1:0-15069 GCF_000698025.1 Brevundimonas sp. EAKA
GGTTCTCCACCGCCGCCACGATCTTGGCGGCCAGGGCTTCGATCTCGGCCTCGGCCAGGGTCGCCTCGCGCGGCTGGATCACGACTTCCAGGGCGACGGACTTGAAGCCGTTGTCCACGCCCTTGCCGCGATAGACGTCGAACACCCGGACCTCGGCGATCAGGGCCTTGTCGGCGCCGGCCGCAGCCCGGACCAGATCGCCGACAGGTTTGGCGTCCTCGACCACGAAGGCGAAGTCGCGGGTCAGGGGCATGAAGGCCGACAGGTCCGCCGATCCTCGCGCCTTGCCCGACTTGCCGCGCGGCTCGGGCACGGCGTCCAGAACGATCTCGAAGCCCAGCATCGGGCCGTCGGCGTCCAGCGCCTTCAGCACGCGCGGATGCAGTTCGCCGAACTCGACCATGATGTTCTTCGGCCCCAGCTGCAGCCGGGCCGAACGGCCGGGATGCCACCAGTCGCGGTTCTGACCCTGGGCCAGTTGCAGCGAGGCGACCGGGGCGCCGATCTCTTCCAGCAGGGTGGTCAGATCGGCCTTCAGGGCGAACAGGGCGTCCTCTCCGGCGCCGGCCCAGTGGCGGGCGGCGTGGGGGGCGACCAGGGCGGCGATGACCGTGCGCTGATCCTTGGGACCGTCGCCCAGATAGATGGGGCCGATCTCGAACAGGGCGGCGTCGGCGAAGCCGCGCGCGGCGTTGCGCGCCGCCGCCTGGATCAGGTTCGGCAGGGCCGAGGGGCGCATACAGTCCAGATCGGCCGCGATGGGGTTCTCCAGCACCAGCCGGTCATCGCCCCCGCCGAACAGGGCCGCGGTCGATTGCTTGGTGAAGGACCAGGTGACGGCCTCGGCATAGCCCAGGGCCGCCAGGGCCCGGCGCGCCGTGCGGACGCGGGCCTGACGCGGGCTCAGCACCCCGCCGGCGGGACGGGCGACCTCGGGCAGGGGCGTGTCGGGCAGGCTGTCGAAGCCCTCGATCCGCGCCACCTCTTCCACCAGATCGGCCCGACCCTCGACGTCGCGTCGCCACGACGGCGGGGTGACGATCCAGGGCTCGGCCTGACCGGCCGGCGCGGCCGTGATCAGGAAGCCGAGCTGGCCCAGGATGGTCCCGATCCGGTCGTCGTCCAGATCCATGCCCGTCAGACGCTTCACATAGGCGGGGTCGAAGGCGAAGGGCGCCGGGCTGGCCGGGGGCTCGCCGACGAAGACGATCTCGGACGGTTCGCCGCCGCACAGGTCCAGGATCAGGCGGGTGGCCAGCTCCAAGCCGGGCGTGACCGAGACCGGATCGACGCCGCGCGCGAACCGGTACTGGGCGTCGGAATGGATGCCGAGCGCACGGCCGGTCTGGGCGATCACCAGCGGATCGAACCAGGCGCTTTCGATGAAGACGTCGGTCGTGGTTTCGTCGCAGCCGGTGCTTTCGCCGCCCATGACGCCGCCCAGGCCGATGGGGCGCTCGCCCCCGGCGTCGGCGATGACGCAGTCGGTCGATGCGGCCGCATAGGTCTTGCCGTCCAGGGCGATCAGATGTTCGGGCTCGCCGCCCTCGATATGAGCCGTCTCGGCCGAGACCTGGCCGCCGCGCACGACGATCTCGGTCCCGACCAGCTTGGCCACGTCATAGACGTGCAGCGGGCGGGCGCAGTCATAGGCGATCAGATTGGTCACATCGACCAGACGATTGATCGGGCGCAGACCGATGGCGGTCAGGCGTTTCTGCAGCCAGGCCGGCGACGGCCCGTTCTTGACGCCCCGGATCACCCGGCCGGCGAAGACCGGGCACATCTCGGGCGCGTCCAGCCGCACGGTGATCGGCGACGGGAAGGCCCCGCGCACCACGGCGATGTCGAAATGCTTCAGCTTGCCGACGCTGGCGGCCGCCAGGTCCCGCGCGATGCCGGCGACGCCCAGCCAGTCGGGCCGGTTCGGCGTGACTTCGAAATCGATGACGGGCTCGGCGCCGAACAGGCCGGCGACCGGCGTCCCCACCGGGATCTCGGGCGGCAGTTCCTGGATGCCGTCGCTCTCATCGGCCAGCTCCAGCTCGGAGGCCGAACACAGCATGCCGTTGGACACCACGCCGCGCACCGGCTTCTCGACCAGGGTCACGCCCAGGCCGGGCACATAGGCGCCGATGGGGGCATAGATGGTGGTCAGGCCCGCCCGCGCGTTCGGCGCGCCGCAGACGATCTCCTTCAGCCCGTCGACGGTCTCGACCTGACAGACCTGCAGCCGGTCGGCGTTGGGGTGACGTTCGGCCGAAATGATCTTGGCCACGGTGAAGGGCGCCAGTTTGGCGGCGGGATCGAGCACCTCCTCGACCTCCAGCCCGGCCATGGTCATGGCCTCGGCGATCTGATGGACATCGGCCTCGGTCTCGAGGTGATCCTTCAGCCAGGACAGGGTGAACTTCATGCTGCGGCCCCGCCCAGCACCTGCTGGATGTTGGCCAGGAACTCCGGCGCTCCGGTGAAGCCGACGCGCAGGAAGCGGCAGTCGACGAAGCTGCAGTCGGAGAAGGTCACTGTCCCCGTCACCTTCTGGGGCCCCACCGGCGCCAGCAGCAGATTGCGGGTATCGCCCATGGCGTCGCCCATGTTGCAGTTGTCGAACCGGCATCCGCCCACGGCCAGCAGCACTGCAGGCCCTTCCAGGAAACAATTGCGGAAAGTCTTGCCGGTGATCACAGCCTCGCCGCGCTGGGCCGCCTCTAGGATCAGCTGGGGCAGCCAGATCTGGACGCCCTCATAGGCAGGGCCAACCCCGATCAGGGGCAGTTTCAGCATATCGTCTTCGATCTTCATGATTCAGCTCAGGCCCGAGGCCGGATTGGGGGCCGCGAAGGCCGAGAAGCCGTAGTGCGCCAGCCAGCGCGTGTCGGCGTCGAACATGGGGCGCAGGTCGGGCACGCCGTATTTCAGCATGGCCAGACGATCCACCCCCATGCCGAAGGCGAAGCCCTGATATTCGTCCGGGTCGATGCCGCAGTTTCGCAGCACATTGGGATGCACCATGCCGCAGCCCAGGATTTCCAACCAGTCGTCGCCGGTGTTGAACACCAGTTTCCCACCCGACCGGTCGCAGCGGATGTCCATCTCGGCCGAGGGTTCGGTGAAGGGGAAGTGGTGCGGACGGAACCGCGCCTGGACCTCGTCCAGCTCGAAAAAGCGGGCGATGAAGGTCTGAAGCGTCGTCTTCAGGTGGCCCATATGGATGTCGCGGTCGATCACCAGGCCTTCGATCTGGTGGAACATCGGCGTGTGGGTGGCGTCCGAATCCTTACGGAAGGTGCGACCCGGCGCGATGATGCGGATCGGCGGCTTCTGGGACATCATGGTGCGGACCTGCACCGGCGAGGTGTGGGTGCGCAGCACCTTGCGCTCGCCCGTCTCGGGGTCGGGCTTCAGGAAGAAGGTGTCGTGCATTTCCCGCGCCGGATGTTTGGGCGGGAAGTTCAGGGCGGTGAAGTTGTGGAAGTCGTCCTCGATGTCCGGACCTTCCGCCACGGCGAAGCCCATCTCGGCGAACAGGGCGATCATCTCGTCCATCACCTGCATGGTGGGGTGGACCCCGCCCTTGCGACGCGGCCGGGCCGGCAGGGTCAGATCGACGCGCTCGGCCTGAAGCCGGGCGTCCAGTTCGGCGGCCTCCAGCTCGGCCTTCTTGGCGGCGATGGCGGCGGACACGCGGTCGCGCAGGCCGTTGATCATCGGCCCCTGTTCGCGGCGTTCGTCGGGGCTCATGGCCCCCATCCCCTTCAGCAGGCCGGAGACGGAGCCGGACTTGCCCAGGGCGGCGACGCGCACCTCTTCGAGGGCGGCGACGCTCTCTGCGCCGCCGATGGCGTTGATCAGTTCGAGTTCGAGTGTGGCGAGATCGGTCATTTGGCCCGTGCATTAGCGGGCCGGGGCGCGTTCGTCACCCTTGAAGGCGCGCGGCAGGACTGATCAGGGCGCGGAGGCGATGGCGGCAAGCTGGTCGGCCGGCGCCTTGTTCGCCGCGACGATCCAGGCTGGCGGTTCCGGCTCCCAGCGGATGGGCCTTCCCTCGGTGCTGGTCCAGCGGTGCAGCCAGGAGATCCCGTTGGCACGGACATAGCGATCTTCATGCGCATAGATCGGGTCCGACAGGGCCTGTTCCAGCGTCACGAACCGATAGCCGCGCGCCAGATACAGGGCGTGGATCTGCGGGTACCAGTCCTGGTTCAGGCTGTTGGCGTGCAGCAGCAGGATCTGGGCCGGCTCGCGCCCGCCGGTCAGTTCGGCGCTATAGGGTTCGAAGAAGTCCAGCACCGTGGTCATATGGGCCACATAGGCTTCGCCGATCCGCCGTTTCAGCGCCTCATCGCCCAGTTGCTCGGCCTTGCGATAGACGTCGCCGAACATCCAGTCGTTGTTGTCGATCGTGACGGGGGCGACCGTATAGCCGCGCTGGGCCAGGCCGGCGGCGATGGCGTCATGCTTCTCCTGGATCTCTCCGGTGAACAGATAGGGATGACGGAACCAGCGCAGGGTCCGCCCGCGCGTCTCCAGCGCGGCGCGCGTGATCGGGGCGCCGGCGTCCACATCGGCCAGATAGGCCTCGGCCGTCGTGCGGTGGATATTGATGTGGCTGAAGCTGTGGTTGCCCAGATCCAGCCCGCCGTCCAGCCAGACGCCCAAGGCTGTCGGCAGGGTCGAGACGCGGGTCGGTTCGCACACCCTGCCCTCGTTGACGAAGGCCGTCCCCTGCGTGTCCAGCGGCTTCAACATGGCCACGAAATCCGTGGTCAGCCGCATCAGTTCGGCGGGATCGCACAGCGCCGTCTCCGACGCCTGATAGGGCAGGTCGTCGAAGGTCACGGCGATGCGGCGGGCCTGAGCCGCCGCCGGGAAGGCCAGGGCGGCGACCGCCGCAAGACCGCAGATCAGGACACGTATCGCCATGAGGCCAGACTAGTCCGGACTTCCGCGCATGGGAACCTGCGCCGTCATCGTCCGTTCACAGATCAACCGTCCGAAACGCGCCTTGAAAGGTTCATGATCGGCAAAGCGGTTGTTAAATATCACTGGTTAAGCCCGCCCTCGTGGACATAAGGGGGGCCGAATGCCGCTGATCGGTGATTTCGTTGACTTGATCGCGCCGGTGGCTCCGTCCACGCCGGGCGCCGAGGTGTTCGAACGTTTCCAGACCGAGCCGAACACCCTGGCCCTGGCCGTCGTGAACGATGACGGGCGGCCGGTCGGCATCATCGAGCGCAACGCCTTCACCCTGCGCATGGCGGCCGAGTTCGGGCGCGCCCTTTACGCCAAGAAGCCGGCCGAGAGCCTGATGGATCGCAACGCCCCCATTGCGGAGGCCGGGACCAGCGCCGAGGCCTTCTTCCAGGCCTATGGCGCGGCGGAACTGGGCGCCCTGCTGGGCGGCTTCATCGTCGTGGCCGAGGGACGTTATGTCGGCGTCGGCACGGCTCTGCAGGTCGTCCAGGCCGGCGCCGCCCTGCACCGCCAGCGCGCCGAGGAAATGGGGGCCCTGGCGCGGGACCTGGCCATAGCCGAGGCCGAAGCCGTCGCCTCCAGCCGCGCCAAGTCCGAATTCCTGGCCGTCATGAGCCATGAGATCCGCACGCCGTTGAACGGGGTTCTGGGCGTCGCCGCCCTGATGGAGCGGAAGCTCGAACAGGAAGAGCTTCGCCCCTATGTCCGCACCGTCATCGATTCCGGCCAGAGCCTGCTGCGGCTGCTGACCGACGCCCTGGACATGTCGCGCGCCTCGGCCGGCATGCTGACCCTGGAGGAAGAACCGCTGGACCTGTCCGCCGTCGCCTTCGACATCGACGCCCTGTGGCGGCCGCGCGCCGAGGAGAAGGGCCTGAACCTGACCGTCCGCACCGACCTCGAGGCCGGTCCCTGGGTCCTGGCGGACGGGATGCGGGTGAAACAGCTGCTGAACAACCTGGTCGGAAACGCCCTGAAATTCACCCAGACCGGCGGCGTGGCCGCCACCCTGGTCAGCCGCAGTTCCGACACGGGCCTGAGCGTCGAACTGACTGTGGACGACAGCGGCCCCGGCGTGCCGGAGGCGGCGGCCGCTACCATCTTCGACCCCTTCAATATCGGCAAGGCCGGACGCGAGGGCGCCGGCGCCGGACTGGGGCTGGCCATCTGCCGTCAGATCGCCGAACGGATGGGCGGCTGCATCAGCCTGGGCGTCTCGCCGATGGGCGGGGCGCGGTTCCAGGTCCGGCTGCCGCTGAGCGCCTGCGCCGCCGACGCCGGGGCCGTCGGTCCGGTCATGGCCGAGCCGACGCCGCACGAAACCCTGCATGTGCTGGTGGTCGACGACAACGCCACCAACCGCTTCGTCGCCGCCAAGCTGCTGGAGATGTTCGGCTGCACCGCCGAAATGGCCGAAAACGGCCAGGAGGCGCTGGACGCCGTCCAGGCTCGCCCGTTCGATCTCGCCCTGATGGACATCAAGATGCCGGTGATGGATGGGGTCGCCGCCACCCGCGCCATCCGCGCCCTGTCCGGCCCGGCCTCGCGCCTGCCGATCCTGGCCCTGACCGCCAACGCCGAGGAAGGGGACGAGCTGGACTATATCGCCGCCGGCATGAACGGCGTGGCCCAGAAGCCGATCCAGCCCGACGCCCTGCTGAACGCCATCCGCCTGGTGCTGGCGGCGGCTCAGACCGCCCCCGTGCCGCAAGCCGCCTGAGTCCGCCGGCTGAGTCCGCCGCCTGGCCCGTCCCCGGGCCAGCTCTGGTCCTGAAACGAAGAACGCCCGCCCCGGAAGACCGGAGCGGGCGTTGATCTTTTCGAACGCGGACGGGCCTGGGCCCGACGCCCTTAGGCCAGGGCGGCGCGAACCTTGTCGGCCACGGCCTTGAAGCCCGCACCGTCGGCGGCGATCGAGGCCAGGACCTTGCGGTCCAGTTCGATGCCGGCCTTGTTCAGGCCATTGATGAACTGGCTGTAGGTGAAGCCTTCGATACGCGCGGCGGCGTTGATGCGCTGGATCCACAGGGCGCGGAAGTTGCGCTTCTTGGCGCGACGGTCGCGATAGGCGTATTGCCCGGCGCGGTCGACGGCGGCCTTGGCCGTGCGGATCGTATTCTTGCGGCGGCCGGAGAAGCCCTTGGCCTGCTCCAGAACCTTCTTGTGCTTGGCGTGCGAAGTTACGCCACGTTTAACGCGAGCCATGTCGCTATTCCTTCAAATTCTTTGGGTTGAGATCTGTCGTACAGCGCGCGCCGATCAGGCGTACGGCATGTAGGACTTGATCTTCTTGGCGTCGGCGTCGGCCATGACCGAGGTGCCGCGGTTCTGGCGGATGTATTTCGAGTTGTGGCTGATCAAGCGGTGACGCTTGCCCGCAACCCCGGCCTTGACCTTGCCAGTGGCCGTGAATTTGAAGCGCTTCTTGGCGCCCGACTTCGTCTTCAGTTTCGGCATTTCGATCTCCTTTTTGAGGGGCTACCGCCCTTCGGGCTACTTGAGCCGTGGGGTGGTGTTCCTCAGAGTTTAAGAACCGCCTAGGCATGCCTGTTCGCCCGGCGGTTCGGTACGCGAAGGCGCGGCTTGTAAGCGAAGACGCCTGCCGACGCAAGATGAGTCAGGACAAGGACGTAACGGGCGCTTCTGCAGCGACCTGACCCCGGCGGATCGCCCGTCCGGCGTTGATCGCCATCACCGCCGCCGGGATGGTCAGCAGGGCCCCGACCAGGAAGGGCCAGTCGTGCCCCAGGCCCGAGAACAGCGCCCCGGCCACCATGGGTCCGAAGATCCGCGCCACCGAGCTGGAGGCCATGTTCAGGCCCAGCATGGCGCCCTGCCGGTCGGGCGGCGAGGCGCGGCTGATCATGGCCGAGATATTGGGCATGGCCAGGGACATGCCGCAGGCGCCGACGGCCATGACCAGGGGAATGACCCAGCCCTGGACCAGGGGGATCGACAGGGCGCCCAGCTCCAGCCGGGTCGCGGGGAACCAGGCGACCGGCGCCAGGACCTGAAGCACCAGCGAGGCGCCGAACAGCAGCATCCCCGTCGCCAGCACCCGCGCCTCGCCGAACCGCCGCGCCAGACGCCCGGCGAAGAAGCCCTGGTTCAGCGTGGATATCACGCCCACGATCATGAAGCTGAGCCCCACCTCGCGCGCGCCCCAGGCGTAGCGGCTCTCGGACCACAGGCCGAACACGCTCTCCATCGCCGAGAAGCCGGCCATATAGACCAGGGTCACGACCAGGACCCGCGACACCACCGGATTGGTCCGCGCGTCCTTCAGCCCCGCCAGGAAGGGCGGACGCGCCGCCGCAGGATCGGCCTTGGCCCGACTCTCGCGCAGGAAGACGATCACCCCGACCGCCGCCATGGCCGCCAGGGCCGCAGCGAGGAAGATCGGCAGTTGATAGCCCAGCCGTCCCAGCTGCGGCTGGGTCAGCAGGCCGCCCAGCCCCGGCCCGACGATGAAGCCCAGGCCGAAGGCCGCGCCGATCAGCCCCATCCGCCCCGCCCTCTGCTCCGGCGGCGTGACGTCGGCGACATAGCCCTGAACGGTCGAGATATTGCCCGCCCCCAGTCCGGTGAACAGGCGCACCGCGATGGCCAGCCAGATATTGGGCACGAAGGCCAGCATCAGATAGCCGACGGTGTTGGCCGCCAGCGTCGCCAGCAGGACGGGCTTGCGGCCGATCCGGTCCGACAGCCGCCCCCAGAAGGGTTCGGCGAAGAACTGGCCCAGCGAATAGGCCGAGAACATCAGGGTGATCTGCCACGCCTCGGCCTTCAGGCTCTGGGCGAAGAAGGGCAACAGCGGCACCACCAGGCCGAACCCGACCAGATTGATGAACACCACTGAGAACAGCACGGCCAGGGCGGGGGCGCGAACCTTGGGGGGCGTAACGGGCGAAACGGTCATGCCCCAGCCTTAGCGCGGCGTATCAGGCCTAGCGAGGCGGATTGTTCGCCTCCAGGAACCGCACCGTCTCGACCAGCATCTGCCGGCGCGTCACGGAACGCGACAGCCAGTGATCCTCGCCCTGCAGCTCGATCAGTTCCACCGGCTTGTCGGCGCGGCGCAAGGCCTCGGCCATGACCCGGCTCTGTTCGATGGGCACCACCGTATCGTCCTTGCCATGGATGAGCAGCAGGGGACTGTCGGCCGCGGCCGCGAGATGCGCCGGCGACAGGGCGTCCAGCGCCCGGTCGTTCAGGCGCGCGGCGCCCATGAACCGGTTCCAGTAGCGGACCGTCTGGCTGTCGTTGCGATTTTCCTGCCGCGCTTCCCAATTGACCATGCGGCGCAGGTCGGACACGCCCGCGACGGACACGCCGCAGCGATAGACGTCGCCGTCCAGCGTCAGCCCCGCCATGGCCGCATAGCCGCCGTAGCTGGCGCCGACGATACAGACACGAGCCGGGTCGATGATGCCCTCGCCCGCCAGCCAGCGTACGCCGTCGGACAGGTCCGTCTGCATCTTGCGCCCCCATTCGCCATAGCCGGCCTCCAGGAAGTCGCGGCCATAGCCGGTCGATCCCCGGAAATTGGCCTGCAAGACCGCATAGCCCCGCGACGCCAGGGCCTGGGCCCACCAGTCGAAGCCCGCCACGTCCTGCGACGCCGGCCCGCCATGGGCCAGAACCACCAGCGGCAGGCCCGAGGGTTCGGACACGCCCGGCGGCAGGGTCAGATAGCCGGGAATATCCAGCCCGTCCTGGGCCGCGTAGTGGATGGGGCGCACGGCGCCGACCTGTTCGGGGGCGATGGTCGGATAGGACTCGGCCAGGCTGTCGGCCACGCCGCGATCAAAATCGACCAGTTGATACTGACCCGCCTCGCCCGTGTCGGTGAAGACGACGACCAGGCTCAGATCATCGTTCCAGGACACCAGTCGCGGGGCCTTGTCCTTGAAGGCCCGCTCAATGGACCGCCACCGCCGCGACGCCTGGGGTTCCAGAAACTCGTACCGGACGCCGTCTTCCTCGGTGCGGGCGCCGCCGATCAGCAGACGGGTCTGCGGATGATGCACCAGCAAGTCGGGATGGTGTTCGAACGGAAGGCGGGTCCATTCGCCGGTGTCCACATTGACCTCGAACAGGACGTCCGAAGTCTCGGAATCCGTTTCCTGCTGGGCCAGGTCCGGCCGGTCGGCGCCGATGACAATCGTGCGGGGCGTGCGGCCCATGCCGTAGAAGGAGGGGGTGTCCACCGGGGCGTCGATCGCCCAGGCCTCGTGGAAGCCGCGCCCCTTGTTGGGCAGTCGCAACGACCAGCGGCCGGTGCGTTCCACATAGCGGGCCATGGCGATCACCTCGCCGTCGCCGTCCAGCACATAGTCGTCAGTCTCGCGATCCATCGCGGCCACGGAGCGGCCGCGCCCTGTTCTCAGGTCGATGCGGTGCAGATCGATCTGGTCGGTCGTGACATTGACCCCGCGCACGAACAGGGCCTCGCCGTCCTGCGTGGTGCGGATCGAAGCCGAACCGTAAAGCACGGCCAGCACGTCCGGCGTGCGATCCAGCACCTGGACCAGCTTCTTCTTCTCCAGATCCAGCACCTGGCCGAAGAACAGTTCCGACCGCGGCACGCCCAGCATGGCGATGCCCCGCGTCTGCGAGGTGACGACCAGAACCCGGTTCTCGCCGATCCAGCGCAGGTCGCGCACCTTGGCGTCGCCGACGTCGGCGGCGAACAAATGCTCGCCGGTCGTCATCCGGGTGACGGCGATGGCCCGCGTCTCGCCCACGACGGTGATGCGGGCGATCAGGTCGCCGCTGGGCGACAGTTCGATATATTCGATGGCCGGCGTCGCGCCATAGGCCTCAAGCGGCGGGGGAGCCGCGCTCCGGGCCGCGCCCTGCCCCTCGCTTTGGGCCCAGGCCCCCGCATTCCCTGCGCAAACCAAAGCCGCGACCGCAAATGCGAGCGCCTTCGCCCCTGACCTGAACACCACGCACGTCCTCCCCCGAGTCGAACCTCCTTTTCGGACGCCCCGCCCGCAAGTTGCAAGAGGTCCGCGCCCCACGCGCGAAAAAAGAAAGCCCCGACCGGGTCCGGTCGGGGCTTTCCAGATCAGCGATGGATCGTGCCGATCAGCGCGGCGCCAGGATCATGATCATCTGGCGGCCTTCCATCTTGGGCGCGAACTCGACCTTGGCGATTTCATCGAAATCGGCCTGGACCTTGTTCAGCAGCTTCATGCCCAGTTCGGGGTGGGCCATTTCACGGCCGCGGAAGCGCAGCGTGACCTTGACCTTGTCGCCCTCGTCGAAGAAGCGGTGCATGGCCTTGGCCTTCACCTCATAATCGTGGGTGTCGATGTTCGGACGGAGCTTGATTTCCTTGAGCTCGACGACCTTCTGGCGCTTGCGCTGCTCGGCCTTCTTCTTCTGTTCCTGGAAACGGTGCTTGCCGTAATCGAGGATCTTGGCCACCGGCGGTTCGGAGGTGGAGACGATCTCGACCAGGTCCATCCCGGCTTCTTCGGCGGCTTCGAGCGCGGAAGAGGTGGGCATGACGCCCTGTTTCTCACCGTTCTGATCAATGAGCAGAACGCGAGGGGCGCGGATATCCTGGTTCATACGCGGCCCGTCTTTCACGGGTGGCGCTTGCATGGGACGGCGAATGGGCGTCGTTTCCTTATGTGGTCAAAGAAGGCGTGTGTCGTGATGAGCGAATGCACGCGGCTGTCGCCACGTTCCCCTCATGACGGCAATATGCGCCCAGAAGCCCGGTTTTTCAAGGCTTGGCGGGCGTTTCGGCGATATAGGCGTCGTGCAGCGCCAGCACCGCTTCGAAGACATGATCGACGCTCAGAGCCTCGATGGGGGCGAACTCCCCGCGCGTCTCGTTCGAGGCCGCCGTGCGCGTCTTCGGCCCCCAGGGACCATACAGCCACCATTCCGTCGGCCCGAACAGGCCCAGAGTCGGTCGCCCCAGCGCCGCCGACACGTGCATCAGGCCGGAGTCATTGCCGACGAACAGATCGGCCCGGTCGATGGCGGCGGCCGAGGCCAGGATGTCGCCCTTGCCCACGAAGTCGATCCCGCGCGCGCCTGCGGCCACCAGCGCGGGCGTCGCCGGCGGCCGGTCGCCCGGTCCGCCCACGGGCATGAAGCGCCAGCCGTCGAAACGCGGCTCGGCCTTCAGCTTCTCGACGAGGGCGCCCCAGCGGTCTGCGGGCCAGCTCTTGCCCGGCTGGTGGGCGATGGGGGCCAGGGCGATGATGCGACCGGGACCGGCGCCGCCGGCCAGCTGCGGATCGATGACGGCGGCGGCTTCGGCCCGCGCCTGATCGTCCAGGAAGATTTCGGGATCCAGCGCCGTCTGCGATCCCATCAGACGCGACACCATCTCGACCTTGCGCAGCCCCGTCTCCCACGAGCGATTATAGACGACGCGTCGCTTGGCCGGGATCAGATAGGCCAAGGCCGAGCCCCGGATGTCGACGACCATATCCCAGCGGGTCGAACGCACCTGTTTCCACAGATCGACCCAGTGTCCGGCCCTCTTCTTCTTGTCGAGCACGAGGGTGCGCACGACGCCGGGCGCATTGCGGAAGAAGGGCGCGGGCGGCCGGCCGCAGGCGACGGTGATCTGCGCGCCCGGAACCTGACGTGAAATCTCGCGGATCACGCCCGAGGAGATGACGCAGTCGCCGATGCGATTGGAGGTGACGAACAGGACCTGGGGTGCGGACATGGGCCTGTGTTCCGCCATCGCGCGGCGCGGTCAAGGGTGACGGCGAAGGAAAGTCCGGGCAGAACGCCCCCATGACCGACATCCAGCACCTGTCCCGCCCCGACGGCGAAACCCTGGCCTTCAAACGCATCGAGGGCGGCGGCCCGACCGTCGTCTGGGTCGGCGGCTTCCGCTCCGACATGGAGGGGACCAAGGCCCTAGCCCTGGACGCGGCGGCGCACGACCGCGGCTGGAGTTTCGTCCGCTACGACCATTTCGCCCACGGCCAGTCCTCCGGCGACTGGCGCCGGGCCACCATCGGTCGCTGGCGCGAGGATGCGGTCGCCCTGATCGACAGCCTGTCCGGCCCGATCATCCCGGTCGGCTCGTCGATGGGCGGCTGGGTCGCCCTGCTGGCGGCCCTGGCGCGGCCGGAACGGATCAAGGGCCTGGTCCTGGTCAATCCGGCCCAGGACTTCACCGAACGGCTGATGTGGCCCGGCCTGGCCGACCACGAACGTCAGGCCATTCTGCGCGAGGGCGAGACCCTGATCGTCGAGGAAGGCCTGGGCGAATACGTCCTGACCCGACGCATGTTCGAAGAGGCGCGCGACTGGCTGCTGCTGGACGGCGTCATCGAGATCGTCGCGCCAGTCCACATCCTCCAGGGCCGCGCCGACGACGTGGTCCCCTGGCGTCACCAGGTCGAACTGATCGAACGTCTGACGGGCGGCGACGTCCGCCTGGACCTGATCGAGGGCGGCGACCACCGGCTGTCCACGCCCACGGACCTTGACCGGCTAGTGGCGGCGGTGGAGGGGATGCGGGGCTAAGCCCCCCGCGCCCCCGTCAACACCCCATATAGATCCGTCCGCCGATCGCGGAAGAAGCCCCAGGCGGCGCGATACTTGTCCAGTTCATCCAGGTCGAAGCGGTGCACCAGCACCCCCTCCTCCTCGGCGCCCAGGCTCTCGACCAGATCGCCCTGCTGATCGGCGATGAAGGAATGGCCGTAGAAGGTCTGGCCGACCTCGGTCACCGTCTCATGCCCGATCCGGTTGGCCCCGACGACGGGAACCGCATTGGACACGGCGTGGCCCTGCATGGCGCGCCGCCACGGCTGGGCCGTGTGCAGGGTCGCGTCATGCGGCTCGGTGCCGATGGCGGTCGGATACATCAGCACGTCGGCGCCCATCAGCATCATCGCGCGCGCCGCTTCCGGGAACCACTGGTCCCAGCAGATGCCGACCCCGACCTTGCCGAAGCGCGTCTTCCAGACCTTGAAGCCCGTATCTCCCGGCCGGAAATAATACTTCTCCTGATAGCCGGGACCGTCGGGAATATGGCTCTTGCGATAGACGCCCAGGGCCTCGCCGTCCGCGTCCAGCATGACCAGCGAATTGTAATACTGCGGCCCGTCCTTCTCGAAGATCGAGACGGGAATGGCCACGCCCAGTTCCCTGGCCATCGGCGCCATGGCCGTGACGCACGGATGCTCGCGCCATTCATAGGCCTGGGTGAACCAGTGCTCCTCCTGCGACACGCAGAAATACGGCCCCTGGAACAGTTCCGACGGCAGGATCACCTGCGCGCCCTTGCCCGCCGCCTCGCGCACGAGGTCGATCGTCTTGGCGATGTTCGCCTGCATGTCCTCGCCATAAGAGGTCTGGATGCCGGCGACGGTGATGGTGCGGGTCATGCGGGCTCCTGCTGGGAGATGCAGTGGAACGAGCCGCCGCCGGTCAGGATGGCCTTGGACGGCAGCGGAATGATCTCGCGATCAGGGAAGGCGGTCGCCAGGGCCTCGCAGGCGAACCGCGCGGCCTCGTCGTCGCCGTAGGTGGGCACCACCACGGCGCCGTTGGCGATCAGGAAGTTCATGTGGCTGGCCGGAATCGGGCGTTCGTCCTCGTCCAGCACCAGGCCCGGAGACGGAATTCTCAGTACACGGAGCTTACGCCCTGTCGCGTCGGTCATGCCTGACAGATCGCGCGCCGTGGCGTCATAGACCTCGGCGTTGGGGTCGTTCCGCCCCCAGGCGATGGGACAGGCCACGACGCCCGGCGCGACGAAGCGGGCCAGGTTGTCCACGTGGCCGTCTGTGTGGTCGTTCAACAGGCCGTCGCCCAGCCAAAGCACCGCCTTGGCGCCGATGGCCGTCTCCAACGCGGCGGTCGCGACCGCCTCGTCCTGGTTCCAGGCCGGATTGCGGTTCGGGTTCAACAGGCATTGGCGGGGGGGCAGCACCCGTCTCTTTTACACATCTGACGCCGCCCACGAACCACCCCTTGTAAGTATCGCGGGGTGGCGGCTCATTTAAAAAAAAAAAACAAACAAGAACATAGAGAGCACGCCGACGCAGAAGAAAGCGAAAGAGCAACAGGTGCCGAGCAGAGAAGTACACGAGTGTA
>NZ_JMQR01000076.1:0-14986 GCF_000698025.1 Brevundimonas sp. EAKA
GGCTCCTCCGGCGTCAGGCGCGGGCCGGTGACCGGGGCGAACATCGGCATTTTCCCGGTGTCGCGCTTGAAGGCGGCGGCGGCCTCGCGCACGCCGGGGTCGGGCGTGTGCACGGGCTTGGCGGGCTTGGCGGCGGCGGGCTTCGGCGTCGAAGAACGGTTCATGAACAGAACTTAGTGCGCAGGAAGCGGCGGCGCCAGAGAGGGGGCTTGCGGCGGTGAACGGCCGGTTCAAGGCCTAAAAATGGCGACAAAGCGGCGTGATGTGGAAGTAAAATGCTTCAATACGCCGCAACATGTGACCTATCGCGCCCAATTCCTCCATTTTTCGTACAATTATGCGACTTTTTGGTTGCGGTGTGTAAAACGTATGCCTAACAAGGTCGTATAACGGATGTATTTAACATACCATCGGTATATATCCGCGATATCTAGCTGTTTCCCTAAGTATTGTTCAATACTGTTTGTGAATGAGGCGTATGCGTACTCGTAAAAATTACCTTCTGTCGTCGACTGTGGTCGGCGGAATTGTGGCGGCTTCGCTGTCCATGCTTTCAGCGCCTGTCGCGATGGCTCAAGACGCCACCGTTACTCAGGCCGATGAGTCCGCAAGCGTCGAAGACATCGTCGTCATCGGCTCCCGTATTCGCCGTGACAACTATAACGCCCCCTCGCCGACCCAGGTCGTGACGCGCGAAGAGGCGACCCTGCAGGGCTTCGCCTCGACCACGGAGGCGCTGCAGAGCACGGCCGTCACCGGCGGCACCTCGCAGATCAACAACTCGTACGGCGGCTACGTCACCAACGGCGGCCCCGGCGCCAACACCATCGGCCTGCGCGGCATGAGCCCGAGCCGCACCCTGGTGCTGCTGAACGGCCGTCGCGTTTCGCCGGCCGGTTCGCGCGGTTCGGTCGGCGCGGCCGACCTGAACGTGCTGCCGACCGCCATCATCGACCGCGTCGAAGTGCTGCGTGACGGCGCCTCGTCGGTCTATGGTTCGGACGCCGTCGCCGGCGTGGTCAACATCCAGACCCGCAACAACTTCGAAGGCGTCACCTTTGAAGGCCAGCGCAACGAGCCGTTGGAAGCCAATGGCGCGGGCGGTTCGACCCGTCTGTCGCTGACGGCGGGCGTCCGTGCCGACCGCTGGCGCGCCGCCGGTTCGGTCGAACGCTACGAGCGTGACGAACTGACCCTGCGCGACCGCGAGTTCACGCGCTGCCAGACCGACGGCTTCCGCAACGGCCAGGACTATATCGACCCGCTGACCGGCCAGTCGAAATGCTATCCGATCACCACGACCGGCTCGAACGGCGTGACGATCAACACCGTCGCCCTGGGCGTGGAGGGTCCGCCCAGCGCCAGCGGCGCCCGGACGTTCATCGGCACGGCGGGCGTCGGCGCGCCCGGTTCCGTCGGGACGGTGTTCAATCGCTGGCGTCCGAACGCGGGCGTCGCCGGCGGCGTGCCCGGGTTTGAAGGCGTGGGCGGCCCCGGCAACGACCTCAACGTCCGCGACACCTTCGAAGACCGGATGCTGAACGAGTCGCTGATCTCGCCGGTGGACATCACCACCCTGTACGGCGAAGTCGGCTATGACCTTCACGCCCTGGGGAACGCCGAGGTCTATGGCGAAGCCCTGTTCAACCAGCGCAAGTCTTCGCAGACCGGCTATCGCCAGCTCTCGCTGGACTACGCCAAGGGCAGCCCGCTGATCCCGGACAGCCTGGCGTTCAGCACGATCTCGGGCGATCAGGGCCTGAACAAGGGCCAGGATGTCGGCGCCCGCGCCTTCATCGGCTTCGGCAACGACCATTCCGAACAGGAAGTGGACTTCGGCCGCTATGTCGCCGGCATCAAGGGCGACCTGTTCCTGCCGGAATGGCGCTATGACGCCTACGTCAGCTATTCGCGGTCCAAGTCGACCTACACCAGCGAACAGTTCCTGACCGATCGCATGATCGAGTCGCTGGACGTGGTGGAAACGGCGCCCGGCCAGTTCCAGTGCGCCGAACTGGCTTCGAACCCCGGCTGCGTCGCCGCACCCGCCCTGAACGCGCAGACCATCCGTGGCGCCTTGCCGCAGGACTGGGTCGACTATGTCTTCCGTCCGGTGACCGGCACGACCGAGTTCACCGAAAAAGTGGTTAGCATCGGCATCGACGGCCCGCTGTTCAGCCTGCCTGCCGGCCGCGTCATGGGCTTCTTCGGCGCCGAATGGCGTGAGTCCGAAATCGACGACACGCCGGGCCTGGATAGCCAGCTGGGCAACACCTACAACTTCTCGACCTCGGCCATCACGCGCGGCTCGGATTCGGTGAAGGAAGTGTTCGGCGAAATCGAAGCGCCGATCCTGGTCGACCTGCCGGGCGTCCGCGAGCTGACCCTGAACGGGTCGTTCCGCTACACCGACTATGACTCGTACGGCGACGACACGACCTACAAGGTCGGTCTGGTCTATCGTCCGATCGACTGGGTCACGGTTCGCGGCACCTACGGCACCTCGTACCGCGCCCCGGCGCTGTTCGAACAGTTCGTCGGCGCCACCACCGGCTTCCTGTCGAACACCAACGACCGCTGCAACAACTACGGCGCGCCGGGCGTGAACCCGAACCGCGTCGCCAACTGCACGGCCGAAGGCCTGGCGGGCGACTTCCAGTCGACCAACAGCGTCACGGTGATCACCGCAGGCGGCGCAGACGCCGGCCTGGCGGCCGAAACCTCGACCAACATGACCGTCGGCCTGGTCGTCCAGCCGCCGCTGCCCTCGGGCTGGGGCGATCTGGCCTTCGCCGTCGATTATTACGAGATCGAGGTCGAGAACGGCGTGTCGCGCACCGGTGCAGCCCAGATCCTGACCCGCTGCTATGACTCCAACCCGGCCGACTTCGCGGCCGACGCCGGCTTCTGCCGACTGGTCACGCGCGATGCGGTGGACAACAGCCTCACGGTCCGCGACAGCTACGTCAACCTGGCGACGGACAATGTGAAAGGCCTGGATTACACGGTCCGTTATCGCAAGGACGTCGGCCCCGGCACGGCGTTGTTCAACCTGGCGATCACCCAGTACACGGAAATCTCGAACAAGCTGTTCGCCGAAGATCCGCTGGAAGACTACACCGGCATGATCGACAATCCGGAGTTCACCGGAACGGCCGACGTCTCCTACGCCTGGGACAAGTGGCGCGTGCGCTACGGTGTCGAATGGATCCAGGGCACCGACAGCTACGCCTACTACGGGGAAGATCCGGCTACGTCGGACTACGACCTCGCGACCGATGACTACTGGCTGCACAACACTTCGGTCCAGTATGCGTCCGATGGTTGGACCGCCACGCTCGGCGTTCGCAACCTGTTCAACGACAACCCGCCGACCATCTCGTCGGGCGTGTACAACCGGGTCGGCAACGCCCCGCTGTACTCGGGCTATGACTACCTGGGCCGCACGGCCTTCGTGAACCTGACCAAGTCCTTCTAGGGATCGCGGTCGATTCGAAATGAAGAGGGCGGCGGGCTTCGGTCCGCCGCCTTTTTCTTTGTCACTCGACTAAGTTGATAGCGGAACAATCAAAAGGCGCAAACTTGTCACCAAATTGATACGCAGGCGCCAAATATATGTCTGTTTTGCTGAAATGAGGTGGCGTCGCCTCGCTCTCATGTGCATTGCGGCGACTATTAGTCGCTCAATTCGGGGAGTTATGCATGCGAGTGAATTTGGACGCTGGACGGACTTTGCGTGGGGCCCTTCTGGCCGGAACAGTGCTGGCCGGAGTGATGGGGAGTGTCGGCGCCGCCGCCGCGCAGGAGGCCGAAGGCTCGCAGGCTGCCGAAGTTGGGGAGATCGTCGTCACCGGGTCGCGCATCCGCCGCGACGCCACCACCGCCGCGACGCCCCTGATCCAGATCGGCCAGGAAGAGGTTTTGCAATCGGGTGAATCTAACGTCATCGACTTCCTCGCCGACATTCCCGCGCTTTCATTCTCTCAAGTGCCGGAAGACACTACAGGATCGAACCTGAACGATGGCGGCCTGTCGCTGCTGAACCTGCGCGGCTTGGGCTCGGCTCGTACGCTGGTCCTGGTCGATGGCCGTCGCCATGTCGGGTCCTCGCCCGGTTCTCTGGCCGTCGATGTCGATACGATTCCGCGTCTTTTGATCGAGAACGTCGAAGTGATCACCGGCGGTGCTGCGGCCGTTTACGGTGCAGACGCCGTGTCGGGCGTGGTCAACTTCACGCTGCGCAAGGATTTCGACGGGCTCGAGGTCGATGCATCGCTGGCCGAGGTCAACCAAGACGGACAGATGAGCGAGCGGCTCTCCGCCCTGTGGGGGGGCAAGTTCCTGGAAGATCGTCTGAACGTCTATGTCTCTGGCGAGTATCAGCGCAGCGACGAGGTATTGGACCGCGATGTCGACTGGCGTCGGGAGGGCTGGGGTTTCATCAGCAACGACGCAGACCCGTCCTCAGCGTCCAGCGACGGCGTCATCGATCTGATCCTGGTCAACAACCTGCGCACCTATATTCGCGGCACAGACCGAGGCGGGATCACGATTCTGTCCACCGGCGTGCAACGTAGCCCCGCCAGCGATCCGGACGTGCCGTTCGCGACCTGCTCGGCCACCTCGTTCTCGGCGAACTGCTTCTCGGTCGCGCCGACCAACAATCCGAACAACAGCTATCTGTATACCGACGCCGGCGCCTCGCAGGCTGTGGTGTTCGGCCCGATTCGCCAGCAGACGGGTCTGTCGCGCACCGTCAGCAACGGGGGGCTGGGTCAGAACCCCAATACCGAGCAGGGCCAGAACAGCCGCCTTCCGGAATCGGAGAACTACCGCTTCCAGACCGGCTTCAACTTCAAGCTGACCGATTCCATCGAGGCCTTCGGAGAGGCCAAGTACGTCAAGGAAGAAACCTATGACGCCGGTCAGCGGGTATTCCACGACTTCAACATCCGCCAGTTCGCGCCGGGCACGGTCGGGGCGATCACGGCGACGTCGGCGTTCGAGATCGGGCTGGACAACGCCTATCTGCCGGAAGATGTGCGCCTGGCGATCACGAATAACCGCCGGCAAGTCTATAACTCGGCCGGGGTTCTGACCGGAACGGTCGCCGACCCGCGCGCCCAGCACAAGCTGTATGGCCCATCCCGGACTCAGGAAAACACCCGCGAACTGCAGCGTTATGTGCTGGGTCTGCGGGGCGATGCGCCGGACTTCGGCTTCGTGCGCAATATTCGGTGGGAAGCGGCCTATACCTATGGCCAGATGGACAATGAAAACGTCGAACTGGGCGTGGATATCGTTCGTTATCAGGCGGCCGCTGACGCGGTGGTTGACACCGCTGGCATCGTCAACGGCCGTGCGGGCGAGGTGGTCTGCCGCGTGCAACTGCTGAACGCCCAAGGCGTCGCCGTGCCGAACGCAAGCCTCACCAGCGGCGGCGTCACCACGACCTATTCGCGCCAGGGCGACGTCATCAGCGACTGCACCCCTGTGCGGGTGTTCGGCGCCGGCGGCTTCTCGCAAGAGGCGCTGGATTATATTCAGGCTTCGATCAAGGTCGAAGATCAGAACAAGCAGCACGATTTCGTCGCCTTTACCGGCGGCGATCTGTGGGACTTCTGGGGCGCCGGTCCGATCGGTGCGGTCGTCGGTTACGAGTACCGCAAGGAGATCACCAGCGGCATCGGGCGTGATCGGGACCGCGCAGGGCGTCTGCTGTTCCTGAACAGCGGCGCGGATTTCAAGGAAGCGTCGTATGACACCAACGAGATGTTCGCCGAGCTTCAGGTCCCGATCATGCGCGACACCTGGTTGGGCCGGTCTATGGACATCAACGGGGCTTACCGCTTCTCCGACTATTCCAACGTCGGCGAACAGGAGACGTATAGCCTGGGCGTAACCTATCGTCCGTTCGACCAACTGCTGCTGCGCGCCACCAAATCGACCGCGATCCGCGTGCCGAACCTCAGCGAGACCAACGAGCCGCTGGGGCAGACCTTCGCCAACGGCTTCTCGGATCCTTGCAGCGCGACCGTCATCAACAATCTGGCTGACCGCTCGATCGCGGCCAACCGGATCGCCAACTGCGGCGCGCTTGCCTCGGCCGCGGGTCTGAATCTGAACTTCGCCGACCTGGGCGCGACGAACGCCTATCTGCCGAACTACGGCAGCGGTTCGGTGCCCGGCCTGGCGGGCGGTAACCAATTCCTGCAGCCCGAGACTTCGGAAAGCTTCAGCTACGGCTTCGCCTGGACGCCGGACTACCTGCTGCCGAACCTCGCGATCACGATGGATTACTACGATATCGAGATCAACGACGCCATCGACTCGGTGAGCGCTCAGGCGGCCGCAAACCAGTGCGTCAGCGGCGATCAGGTCAATACTCTGGCCTGCTTGACCCAGACGCGGGACGCAACCAGCTTCCAGGTGACCAGCTTCATCCAGGGCTCGCTCAACTATGCGGCGTTGACGGCTAAGGGCGTCGATTTCTCGGCCCGATGGGGCGGCGATCTGTTCCGCTTCGGCGGGCGTGGATGGGGCTCGTTCCGTCACGCCATCCGCGGCAACTGGCTGATCGAACAGGTCGATTACGTGAACATCGACGATCCGGCGGACGGTACGGACTATCAGGACACCGTCGGTTCGCCGCGCGTGCGCCTGCTGTCGACCCTGACCTGGTCGCCGACCGACACCCTGTCGTTCAGCTGGGACTGGGACTGGCAGGCCAGCCAGGAAATCGAGGATATCGACAATATCCTGGCCAATCCGGACCGCTACGAGAGCCTGAAGTACATCGAGACGGGCGATTTCAGCCAACACGATTTCTCGGTGCGTTGGGATGTGCGGGACGACGTCACCCTGCGTGCAGGCGTGGTCAACGCCTTCGACGCGGAGCCGGCGCGCTGGCTCGGCAATACGACCGACGACAACTTCGACCTGTTCGGCCGACGCTTCTTCATCAGCGCAAACTTCCGCAGCTTCTAAGCGGATCGACGCATCGTCGGTATTGGGGCGCGGAGGGGAAACCCTCCGCGCCCTTCTTCATGCGGAAACCATCGCGTCTTGACTCCCTCGTACAGTATGTCCCATACACTGTGCGTCACACACTATGCGACGTCGTGGATCGGGAGCACGGGTTTGAGTCAGGATGAGGAACTGCTGTTCGAGAGTCTGCGGCTGGAGCTGCGGCGGGGGTCGTTGATCCTGGCCGTGCTGGCGAGCTTGCGGCGCGAGCAATACGGCTATTCGCTGCGGGTCGCCCTGGGCGAGGTCGGGGTCGAGATGGAGGAGAGCACCCTCTATCCGCTGCTGCGGCGGCTGGAGAGCCAGGGGCTGCTGGACAGCGAGTGGCGCGAGGAGGAGCGGCGCAAGAAGCGGTTCTACCGCCTGTCGCCGCGCGGGGAGGCCATGCTGGCGCGGCTGGCGGCCGAATGGCGGGGCCTGTCGGCCTCGCTGGAGAAGATGCTGTGAACATCGGGAAAGAGGGAGAGCGTGGGATGGACGTGGTTGAATCCTATCTGAAGGCCGTGGCGGCCCAGCTGCCGAAGGCGACGCGCGAGGACATCGTCGCCGAGCTGCGCGACGAGATCATGGGCCGGCTCGAGGCGCTGGAAGAGCGGCTAGGACGGACGCCGAGCGACGACGAGGTCGAGGCCCTGCTGCGCGAGGTCGGCCATCCGCTGACGGTGGCGGCGCGGTATCGGTCGGGGCCGCAGGCGCTGATCGGGCCGGAGCTGTATCCGTGGTGGCTGTTCGCGGTGAAGACGGCGCTGCTGGTGATGGCGTGCGTCACCCTGATCGGACTGGCGGCGCGGGTGCTGGCCGGCGACATCTACGCGGGTCAGGCGATAGGCCAGGCCTTCGCCAGCCTGTTCAGCGGGGCGGTGTCGGTGGTCGGGGTGGTGACCCTGATCGGCTTCGTGCTGGAGCGGCAGGAGAAGAAGCCCGACTTCATCGCCAGATGGCGGGTCAAGGATCTGGGCCTGTTCGAACTGGGCGGCGATATCGACGCCGAGACCTGGGGCCAGAGGCTGGCGCGCGGCGGGGCGACGCTGCGCGAAGACGCGGCCGCCAAGTCGGGGCCGGCGGTGCGCAAGAGCGCCGAGATGTCGCCGGCCGCGCGGGCGGTGTCCAGCGCCATCGCCTGGGGCGTGCTGCTGCTGTGGTGGACCGGCCTGTTGCCGATGGCCTCGATCCGGCCGGAGGAACTGGCCGGCGTGGTGGACGGCGTCGACTATGGCCGGATCCTGGTCCAGGTCGTCGACGCGGCCTACTGGCCCGTGACCCTGTTCGTCGTGGCGCGGATCCTGTTCGACCTGACGCGGGCGGCGTCGGGGGGGAATGTGCGGCTGACGGCCCTGGGCGACATGGCTTTCGGCGCCGCGGCGGCCTGGGGCGTGGCGTGGCTGTGGTTCTGGTCGCCGCTGACGCCGGTGATCTGGGTCGGGACAGTGACGGAGTTCGCCGAGCGGGCGCGGGCGCTGTTCCATCCCACGGCGGACGACGCGGGCGGTCTGGCGGCGATCCTGATGATCATCGTGGTCTGGGCCTTCCTGGCCGAGATCTGGCGGATCCTGCGGGCGGCGGGGCGACTGGTCGTCGGCCGGTAGGGGACGCCGGCGCGGATGTGTTGAACCTCCGGCCGTTTCCGCCGTTGCTGTCCGTCGGCGGCGCTGGGCGGCCGGGGGCGAGAGCATCTGAGTGACACTACAACAGGGTTTGGCCTTCGGCCTGGTCGGCCTGACGGTGGCGGCCTTCATCTGGGGCCGGTTCCGTTATGACCTGGTCGCGGTGGCGGCCCTGGTGGCGGGTCTGGCCATCGGGGTGATCCCGGCCGAGGCGGCGTTCGAGGGCTTTTCCAACGATGTGACGGTGATCATCGCCTGCGCCCTGGTGGTGTCGGCGGCCTTCGCCAAGTCGGGCATCGTCGAACTGGCCCTGAAGCGGATCCTGCCGCACCTGAAGACCGAACGCAGCCAGGTGCCGGTGCTGACGGCGGCCGTGACCCTGTTGTCGATGGTGACCAAGAACGTCGGCGCCCTGGCCATCATGATGCCGGTCGCGCTGCAGGTCAGCCGGCGCACGGGGACCAAACAGTCGCGGCTGCTGATGCCCATGGCGTTTGGGGCCATGGCGGGGGGGATGGTGACCCTGGTCGGGACCGCGCCCAACATCCTGGTGGCCGAGGTGCGTCAGGACATGGTCGGGGCGCCGTTCCAGATGTTCGACTATGCGCCGGTGGGCCTGATCCTGACGGGGGCCGCCCTGGTGTTCCTGACGTTCGGCTATCGGCTGCTGCCCAAGGACCGGACGGGGACCATAGGTCTGTCGGCGGCCCTGTCGGCCAACGCCTATCTGACCGAGGCGCGCGTGCCCGACGACTGGACGCTGGCGACCAAGCCCATCAGCGCCCTGAAGGCCATGGCGCCGGACGAGATCCAGGTGATGGCCCTGATCCGCGACGGCAAGCGCAAGGCCCGGCCGCGCGGCAACACCTTGATCCGGGCCGGCGACACCCTGCTGATCAAGGGCGACCAGGAGGCGCTGGAGGAATTCATCGTCGCCACCAAGCTGAAACTGGTGCGCGGCGACCGGCCGGTGCTGCTGGAAGAGGCCAAGGACGAGGTCCATCTGGTCGAGGCGGTGATCGGGGCGGACTCGTCCCTGACCGGACAGTCGGTGCGGTCGCTGGACCTGTACGGCCAGTACGGGCTGAACCTGCTGGGGGTGTCGCGCAGCGGCTATGAGCTGACGCAGCATCTGCGGACGGCCAAGCTGCAGGCGGGGGATGTGCTGTTGCTGCAGGGGTCCGAGGCCGGCCTGCCGGGGCGGCTGGCGACCCTGGGTCTTTTGCCCCTGGCGGAAAGGGACATGCGGCTGGGCGGCCAGCGGCGGAAGTTCCTGCCCGCCGTGGTTCTGGCTGTCGCCATGGTGATGGTGGGGTTCGGCCTGATCCCCGTGGCCATCGCCTTCTTCGGCGCGGCGGTGGTGATCGTGGCCCTGGGCGGGTTGAAGATGCGCGAGGCCTACGCCGCGCTGGACGGGCCGCTGCTGGTGCTGATCGCCGCCCTGATCCCGGTGTCGGACGCGATCCAGCAGACGGGCGGGGCGGATCTGATCGCCGGGGGGCTGAAGTCGATCTTCCAGGGCATACCGCCCGTGGTGGCGGTGGCCGGCATGATGTTCGCGGCCATGGCGGTGACGCCCTTCCTGAACAATGCGGCGACGGTTCTGGTGGTGGCGCCCATCGCCGCGACCCTGGCCCAGCAACTGGGCTATCGGCCTGACCCCTTCCTGATGGGGGTGGCGGTGGGGGCGGCGTGCGACTTCCTGACCCCCATCGGGCACCAGTGCAATACGCTGGTCATGGGGCCGGGCGGGTACAGGTTCTCGGACTATCCCAAGTTGGGGGCGCCGCTGAGTCTGCTGGTCCTGGTGATCGGGCCGCCGGCGATCCTGTTGTTCTGGCCTATGTGATCGGGCCCATGTGATCAGACCCATGTGATCAGGCCCGGCCCCGGCGCATCCGGGGCCGGGTCGGGCGTCAGCGTGTGCGGGCGGCGGGCGCGGCGTCGCACGTCAGGCGGCCGTTGTCGTTGCGGACCTGGGCGCCGCGGCAGGCGCGGACGCTGAGGGTCGAGGCCACCGACTGGCCGTCCTTGGCGATGCAGCGTGCGCGCAGCCGATCCCCGTTCAGCGAGATGTTGCGGCAGGTCTCGCGATAGCTGCCGACCGGCAGGGCGCGGCCGGAAACGGCCGGCTGGGGATCGGGACGAGTCTGGGCGACAGCGACGGCGCCCACGTCGAGCAGGGCGGCGGCCGCCCCGACCGAGGCGCCGATCGAGACGAGTTTGGAAACAGACAGACGAACCAAGGCGTAACTCCCATTTTTCTATTTGCGCCTCTGCGGGCGAAAAACGAGGTTATGCGCGTCTGAGCCTGTGTCCAGTCCTGATCGCGATCAGGCGTCTGGGACTTCACCAGCGCGGCGAGACGTGGGCCGGTCCCTTGAACACCGCATTGGCGAACAGGGGCTTCAGGCCTTCCAGATAGCCGCGCACCGTCGGATCCTGGGTGAAGGCGATCATCTGGCCGGAGCCCAGGGTCTCGACCATGACCACGGGCTTGTAGCCCAGCTGGGCCTGGTTCTCGGCCCACAGCTGGCCCGAGGCCAGCAGCCGGTCCGAGCCTTCGAACCGCACGGCGTTGGTCCCTTCGCCACGCTTCAGGGGGGCGTAGATGTCGGCCCCACGCACCAGGACGTTCAGCGTTTCGGGAAGGCCGGCGCCGATCCAGTGGTCGGGATCGACATGGGCGCGGGCCAGGACGCCGGCGACCGAGTCGGGGCCGTGGTCGCTGTGGGCCAGCAGGGCGGCGTAGTCGGTCTGGTTGGCGATCCGGGCGGGGGCGGCGGGCTTGTCCTCGTCCTTGTCCAAGGCGCCGTCCTCGCGGCGCGAGGCCAGCATGTCGCTGTCGGCGTCGGCCAGCAGGCGGGTGGCGGTTCCCAGGCTGATCAAGGTGCCGCCGCGCGAGACCCACTCGTGCAGAGCCTTGACCCCGGCCTCGCCCAGGACGGAGGCGTAGTCGCGACCCTCGGGCAGGATCAGGACCTGATAATGGGCCAGGTCGGCCTCGCCCAAGCTGGCGGTGCGGATGACGGTGACGGGATAGCCCAGGTCGCGTTCCAGCAGCCAGCGGGTCGCGCCGGCGGCGTCGGGGGCGGTCGGACTGTCCCAGGCCAGGGCGATGCGGGGCGCGCGGAGACGCACCACGTCGCTGGAGCCGAAACCGGCGCCGCGCTCGACCCAGGACTCGTCTACGCCCACGACTTCGGCGCCCGTGTCGGCGGCGAGGCGGTTCAGGGTGGCGATCAGGTCGGCGGGCGCGCCCGCCTTCGGCAGGATCAGGGTTCCGGCGGGCCAGTCGCGGCCGTTCTGGGTGAAGGGCTGGTCGGCCGAACTGACCGTCAGTCCGGCCTGAAGGGCGGCGGCCAGGAAGCGGGGCTGGGCCGAGCCGGGCGCGACCAGGAAGCCGTAGCGGGCCTCTGCGTTCCGGACGGCGGCGGGCGTGACCAGTTCGGGGCCGCGCGCCTCGACGGCGACGCTGGGCGCGCTGTCGCAGCGGGTCGCATCGACGCCGAACATCAAGGGCAGGGACCAGGCGGTGACGTCATAGATCTCGTCGCCCAGGCCGCGGGCGCGACGGCGCTCCTGTTCGGCCAGGAAGTCGGGCGGGACAGGCACGTCGCGGGTCAGCAGCACCTCGGCCATCCGGCGCTGGGGCTGGGCCAGGTTGACCACATAGTCGCCCGCGCGGTGTTGGCCGGCGCAGGCGAAGGCCTGGCGCGCGACCCCGACCTCGATGCCCGAACGGACCAGCAGGCCCGCCAGACGGTCCGCCGCCGCCGGATCCGACGCACGCGACAGAACATAGGCGCCCCGTCCCGCCACGCCGTCGCGGTGATAGGCGTAGAAGTCGTTCAGCAACCGGTCGTGATTGCGCGAGGCCGTCTCGATGGTGGCCAGGGTGGCGGTCAGGTGGGCGCGCACCGTGTCGGCGTAGGTGAAGACCTCGCCCGAGCTGCGGCGGGCCGCCAGGCCCCGGGCCGACCCGACCTCGTAGGTCATGGAGACGGCGCCCAGATAACCCGGCCAGCCGTCGCCATAGCCCGGATAGAAGGCGTCGAAGACCTTGCGGTTGAAATAGGCCAGACCCGCCGCATCGAACCGGGCGCCGGTGTTGCGGCCGAACAGGGCGCGGTTCTCCAGGGTGCGCGGCCAGATCCACGGGTTCAGCGGCTCGGCCTCGGGCGGGAAGAAGAAGGTCTCGTCCGAGCCCATCTCGTGGCTGTCGACGACCACCTGGGGCCGCCAGTCGCGGACCAGGGCGGCGTGACCCTGGGTTTCGGGCTGGGTCTGGATGAACCAGTCGCGGTTCAGGTCGAACAGATAATGGTTGTAGCGGCCGCTGGGCCAGGGCTCGTCCCGCTCGGCCGAGGCGGGGTCGGGATTGGGCAGGGAGCCGCGACCGGAGGCGAAGCTGTTGAGGAAACGCTCGCGCCCGTCCGGGTTCTGGGTCGGTACGAAGACGACGACGGTGTTGGCCAGCCAGGCCTGGGCGGTCGGGTCGGTCAGCAGGCGACGGGCGGCCTGCATGGCGGCGTCGGCGGGGCTGATCTCATTGCCGTGGACCGAATAGGCCATCCAGACCAGGACCGGCTGATCCGCGATCAGGGCGGCGGCCTGCTGGGGCGAGGTGCGGCGCGGATCGGCCAGGGCGCGGGCGTCGGCCTTGATCTGGTCCAGCCGGGCGATGTTGGCGGGCGAGCCGACGGCGGCCCAGAACAGGGGGCGGCCCTCCCAGGTCGTCGCATAGTCGCCTATCGCCACCCTGTCCGGAGCGGCGGCGCGCAGGGCCTCGAAATAGCGACGGACGTCGGCGGCGCGGGTGATCTCCTGACCGCTGTCATAGCCCAGGGTCTGGCGGACGGTGGGGATGTCGGCGGCGGTCTGACGCGCCGAGACGGGCTGGACCGCGAGCAAGGCGGCGGCGCAGGCGCCGGCCAGGCTGAAGGCGAGCGGACGCACGGAACGACGATGACTGGACATGAAATGAACCCCCGGGAGGCGGACACCTTAGTTGGGGCACGGAAAAAGAAAACGGTCTTGACGTGTAACCTATAGGTGATATGTCACCTCAAGGTTACGTCAGGAGGGCGACATGAGCAACAGCGACGATCAAGCGATCCAGCGCGTGAAACTGGAAAGAAGACGGTGCTGGTGGACGGCGCTCGCCCTGGCCGTCGTCGGCGCCGTAGCCATGGTCGGCGGCGCGGGGTTCGCGATGGTCTCCGGCGCAGAGGGCGACCAGGCGACGGCGGCCGGTGTGGCGACAGGGATCGGATTTGCTCTGACGCTCATCGGGGCGATCTGGGCGTGGAGCGCGCGTCCGGGCCAGTCGATCATCGTGGCGGCGAGCGGCGAAGGGGCGCGGCGTGACAAGTTGGAGCGGGCGCGCACCCAACAGCTGGTGATGCTGCCCGTGGTGCTGCTTCTCTTCATGGCTCAGGCGCATCGGGCGATGGAGCGGATCCTGGGTGGAGACCATAATCTGGGCGCCTATGTGCAGGTTCTTCTGCCGGTTCTTTACGGCTGGCTGATCCCGCTTATCGTCATGGGCTGGGACGCACACACACGCAAAAACCGCCGGTTCCTGGAAGACGAGCTGACCCAGCTCATGCGGGCCAGATCGATGATCCTGGCCTTCGTCGTGCTGATGGCGGGCCTGACCGTGGCGCTGGGCCTGGGGCTGTGGCGTCCCCAGTACGGGATCATGGCCTTGCCCTATGTCCTGGCCTTGGGCGGGGCGTCGGCGGGGCTGCGATTCGCCTGGCTGGATCGGGAGGCCGGGCGCGATGGGTGATCCAAGGCTGGGTTCGCGGCTGAAGGAACTGCGCACGGCGGCTGGGTTCACGCAGCAGGGGCTGGCCGACAAGGCTGGCGTGTCGCGCAAGACGATCAACACGGTGGAGAACGGGGTCTTCATCCCCTCGACCATTGTGGCCCTGGAGCTGGCGCGGGCGCTGAACACGACGGTCGAGGCGATCTTCTATCTGAAGGACTGAGCATCCATGTCCGAAAACCGCGAGACATCGCCGGGCTGAGCCGCCATCCTGCGGGTCATGGAACAGTCGTTGGATCAGGAGGCCTGCTGGCGGGCCTTGGGGGCGCGGGACGCCCGGTTCGACGGGCGGTTCTTCACGGGCGTGACCTCGACGGGGATCTACTGCCGGCCGGTCTGCCCGGCGCGGACGCCCCGGCGCGAGAATGTGGTGTTTCATCCCACGGCGGCGTCGGCGGAGGCGGCGGGGTTTCGCGCCTGTCTGCGGTGTCGGCCCGAGACGGCGCCTGAGATGGGGGCGTGGCGGGGGACGTCGAACACCGTCAGCCGGGCCCTCGCCCTGATCGAGGCGGGGGCGCTGGAC
>NZ_JMQR01000077.1:0-14947 GCF_000698025.1 Brevundimonas sp. EAKA
GCGGCGTCGGCTTGGCGGGGGCTCAGCAGGGGCGAGTAGAGGCCCAGATACAGGTCCGCCGAACGGCCTGCGTCGAAGACGATGTTGTCCTTGGTCTGCCGCAGACCCAGGGTCACGGTGTGCGACTGGTCGTAGTCGCCGTCCCATTCGCCGAACGAGGTCGCGCCGACGCCGGTGCCGACCGTGGTCGAGGCGAACGAGGCGTCGCCCGTCAGATAGCGGTAGGTCAGGTCGATATTGGTGCGGTCGCCCACAGCCCAGGCCAGACCGGCGATCGCCTGAGCGGCGAACTCGGTCGAGCTGTCGTCAGCACCGAAGGAAGCGCCGCGGTTGGCCCGCAGATTGCCGACAGTGTCGGTGTTGACGTGGTTCACGCCGGCGCCGAGACCGACGAAGGGACGGATGCCCCAGGCTTCATAGCCGAAATCATAGATGACATTGGCCATCAGGGTGGCCGACTCGATGTCGCCTTCCGGAGAGAAGCAGCCGCCGGTCGCCGGGGTCAGGTTGCACAGGCCCTGGGTGCCGGAGACGGCGCGCACGGTGCCGATGTCGCCCGAGCGGTAGCCGCCTTCGAGTTCAACGCGCCAGTTGGGGTTGAAGCGATAGCCGAGACGGGCGAAAGCCGCCCAGCCGTCGTTCACTTCATAGTTCCAGTTGGCACCCGTCGTCGACGATTCGGCGTTGATGTCGTCGATCATGTGGTAACCGGCGTCGATCGCGCCGTACCAGCCGTTAGGTTCTGCCGAAGCCGCGCCAGCTGACAGGGCCAGGGCGGCCGCTGCGCTGGAGGCCAGCACGATAGTCTTCATACGCATGGGGATTAGCCCTCCGCCTGTTTGTATTCGGGCGGGTCTACCGCCTTCGCGGGTCTTACCAGCGTTGCCGTCGAAGGTCGAGGCGAAAACGAGGCGGACAAGCGCGCTGAATTGATCACCGTGCTATTGATGCTACAGGTAAAATTGTCTCTGAGCCATTGCTTGGACGCACTTCGGACCCCGCGAGAACACAACGCCGGGGCGCTGGCATGTCCCCCCAAACGAGAATTTAGCCGGCCATCACCTGCATTCCCAACCACTCCGCGATCAGGGCGGGCTTGTCGTCGCCTTCAATCTCGACCGTGATTTCATGCTTCAACAACCAGCGCCCTGCGCCCCTGTCTTCGGCCGACAGCAGCCGGAACCGCCCCCGAACCCTCGACCCCGCCCGCACCGGAGCCAGGAATCTGAGCCGGTCAAATCCGTAATTGATTCCCATCACCGCACCCTTAAGCGGCGCAACGGCGTCATAGCTCATCGCCGACGCCAGGCTGAGGGTCAGGAAACCGTGGGCGATGGTTCCGCCGAACGGCGTCGTCTGGGCGGCCTCGGGATCCACATGGATGAACTGCCGATCCTCGGTGCAATCGGCGAAGGCGTCGATCCTGGCCTGGCTGACCTCGAACCACCTCGAGACCCCCACCTGCTGGCCAACCCGACTCTGGAGCTCGCTCGTCGTCATCACCGTCTTCGCCATGAGGTTCCTTCCCGACTTTCCTGTTTGAGCGACGGTGGCCGAGACAATGCCGGAAGGAAAGACCTACCCCTCGAAACGGCCTTCCAAGATCTCGCCATAGAGCACCGCGTCAACATTGCCTCCGGACAGGACGATACCTGTGGTTCGCCCTTTCGTCTCGGACTTGCCGGAGAGCAAGGCCGCCAGGGACACCGCCCCGCCGGGCTCGACGACCAGCTTCAGGTGACGGAAGGCGAACCGCACCGCCTCGGCCACCTCCGCATCCGACACCGTGAGCGCCCCCGCCAGCCGCCGATTGATCGGCCAGGTCAGTACGCCCGGCATCGGGGACATCAGGGCGTCGCAGATCGACGGCGGGCCCTGCGGATGACCAACCCGCTCCCCCGCCGCCAGAGACCGCGCGGTGTCGTCATAGGCCTCGGGCTCCACCACGATCACCTTCGTCTGCGGACTGCGTTCAGCCATGACCAGATTGATCCCGGCCATCAGCCCGCCGCCGGAGGCGCCGCACAAAAGCTGGTCCATCGGCGCATCCGCCTGGTCCAACATCTCCAGCGCCACCGTGCCCTGGCCCTCGATAATGAAGGGATCGTCGAACGGCGGGACCAGAACAGACCCCCGCTCGGCTGCTATCGCGGCGCCGATGGCCTCTCGGCTCTCGGTCCAGCGATCATAGAGCCGCACCTCTCCGCCGAATCCGATCACCCCCTCGACCTTCACCCGGGGCGAGTCGGACGGCATGACGATGATCGCCGACGTCCCGACCAAGGCGGCGGCGGCGGCCACGCCCTGGGCGTGATTGCCGGAAGAAAAGGCGACGACGCCCCGCGCCTTCTCCTCGGCGTTCAGTCGGCTGATGCGGTTGTAGGCCCCGCGAAACTTGAACGCCCCTGCCCGCTGCAGGTTCTCGGCCTTCATCAGCACCCGCCCGCCGACCACGGCGTTCAGGGCGGGACTTTCGATCAACGGCGTGCGGACAGCGACGCCGTTGATCTGGCGGGCGGCGTCAAGGACGCCTTCAAAGCTGGGCAGGTGCGTCGTCATATGCTCCCCTTAGCCCAGGGTACGAGCGCCGCGTAAGGCGCCGATATGGAGAAACCGCTTGAGCCTGATCCTCGCCATCGACCAGGGCACGACCTCGACCCGCGCCATCGCCTTCGAAATCCGCGACGGGGGCCTGCGCCCCGTGGCCGTCAGCCAGATCGAACTGGCCCAGCATTTCCCCCAGTCCGGATGGGTCGAGCATGATGCGTCCGAGATCTGGTCCGCCGTGCTCCAGACCTGTCGCGAAGTGGTGCAGAAGGCGGGCGGCGTCGATCGGTTCGCCGCCGTGGGCCTCACCAACCAGCGCGAGACGGCCGTGATGTGGGACGCAGGGACCGGCGCGCCCCTGCACCGCGCCATCGTCTGGCAGGACCGGCGCACCGCCCCCGTCACTGCGCGACTGACCGCAGAAGGCCACGAGCCCGCCGTCCAGGCTGCGACCGGCCTGATCCTGGATCCCTATTTTTCGGCGACCAAGTTCGCCTGGCTGCTGGACGCCGTGCCGGGGGCGCGCGACCGGGCGATCCGGGGCGAGGTCAAACTGGGCACGATCGACGCCTGGTTGATCTGGAAACTGACGGGCGGCCGGATTCACGCCACCGACGCCTCCAACGCCGCCCGCACCGCCCTGATGGACCTGAAGACGGTCGAATGGCGCGACGATCTGTGCGCCCTGTTCGCCGTGCCCCGCGCCGCCCTGCCCGCCATCGTTCCTTGCGCGGGGGTGATTGGTGAGACGGAGCCCGGCCTGTTCGGCCGCGCCCTGCCCCTGGCCGGATCCGCGGGAGACCAGCAGGCGGCCCTGGTCGGGCATGGCGCCCTGCACCCCGGAGACGCCAAGATCACCTATGGCACCGGGGCCTTCCTGGTCGCCAATGTCGGGCCGGAACCCGTCGCCTCGACCCGTCGTCTGCTGGGCACGCTGGGCTATCAGGCCGCAGGCCAGACCGCCTATGCGCTGGAGGGTTCGATCTTTTCGGCCGGCTCGGCCATTCAGTGGCTGCGCGACGGGGTGAAGCTGATCTCGGAATCCCGCCAGTCCGAAGCAATGGCGCAGGGCCTGGCCGATAACGGCGGCGTCTATATGGTGCCCGGTTTCACCGGCCTGGGCGCGCCCTGGTGGGAGCCCGAGGCGCGGGGCGCCGTGGTGGGGCTGACGCGGGATTCCGGCCCGGCCCATTTCGTCCGCGCGGCGCTGGAGGCCCTGGCCTATCAGACCCGCGACCTGCTGGACGCCCTGGCCCAGGACGGCGCCCCGCCGCTGAAAACGCTGAAGGTCGACGGCGGCGTCACCGCCAACAGTTTCGCCATGCAGTTCGTCGCCGACATCTGCGAGGTCGAGGTCGAACGCCCGGCCTTCCAGGAAATGACCGCCCTGGGCGCCGCCCGCCTCGCCGCCCTCGGCGTCGGACTTCTGCCCGATCTGCAGGCCCGCACGACCGAGGCCCCGGCCCGCTGGACGCCCCGCATGAAACCGGCCGAGCGCGACCGCCTGCTTTCCGGCTGGCGCCGCGCCGTAAAGGCCGCCATCATCGCCGCGCCGGACCGCGCATAAGACGGGGCCGGTGCAGGAAACAACAGGCCGCCCATGACCGACGCTACAATAGACGCCCAGACGGCTTTTTCCGGCACACGTGAGGTCGATCCCCGCTATCGGCTTGACGAGGAGGCTCTGGACGCCTGGATGGCCGTCCATGTCGCTGGCTACGTCGGTCCGCTGACGATGCGCCAGTTCAAGGGCGGCCAGTCGAACCCGACCTATGAGCTGACCACGCCCGGCGCCGCCTATGTGTTGCGCCGCAAGCCGCCCGGCGTCCTGCTGCCCAGCGCCCATGCGGTGGACCGCGAATTCCAGGTCATCTCAGCCCTCGCCGCCCAGGGATTTCCAGTGGCCCGGCCGCACGCCCTGTGCATGGACGAGACCGTCATCGGCTCGATCTTCTATGTGATGGACAAGGTCGAAGGGCGTATCTTCTGGGACCTGAAGCTGCCCGGCCTGACGCCGACGGAACGGCGCGCCGTCTATGAGGCCCAGACAGACGCCCTGGCCCGGCTGCACGCCTTCGATCCCGACGCCATCGGCCTGACGGACTATGGCAAGGCCGGCAACTATTTCGCCCGCCAGGTCGGCCGCTGGACCAAACAGTATCGCGCTTCCGAGATCGAGCCGATCCCGTCCATGGATCGGCTGATCGCCTTCCTGCCGGACAGTCTGCCGCCCGAGGGGCCCAGCCGCATCGTCCACGGCGACTTCAGGCTGGACAATCTGATCCTGGCGCCGGATGCGGCCGAGGTTCGGGCCGTGCTGGACTGGGAGCTGTCGACCCTGGGCGATCCAATGGCCGACTTCTCCTATCTGCTGATCGCCTGGGCCATTCCGGCGTCCCTGCGCAACGGCCTGGCCGGCGCCGACCTGGAGGCTCTGGGGATTCCCTCCGTCGAGGAAACGGTCGAACGCTATGCGGCGGCGACCGGGATGCGGCCCGCCAATCTGGACTGGCTGTACGCCTATAATCTGTTCCGACTGGCGGCAATCTGCCAGGGCATCGCCGGTCGCGTCCGCGACGGCACAGCGGCCAGCGCCCACGCCCGCACCATGGCCGCCCAGGTCGGGCCGCTCAGTGACGCGGCCTGGGGCTTTGCGAAGAAGGCGGGCGCCTAGAACCCCCTGGCCTGCCCCTGCAGCTCTATCCGCCCCTGAGCCTCACGCGCCGAACGACCGGTTGCCGGCGACAGGCCCAAACTCCGTCAGAGCGTCCTGCCCGACGTCCCAGTAGGCGCGGTTCAATTTCTGACGGCGGCGCCCAGGATGCGGCGATCCGTCTTGCCCTGGATCATCACCACCACGGCGTCTCCGCCATGCGTCTGGGGCAGATCAAACAGGATGGGCCGGCCGCGCCAGTCGCCGAGGTTCACGATATCCCGCACCACATTGACGTGGCGTACGGTCTGCCCCCGGTTCTCGCCACGGCTGACCTCGACCATTTGGGGGCCGGGCGTATAGGTGACGGCCAGCACCTCCGCGCCGCCCGACGGCGGGCGGCCCGAACCGATCCCGACCTGATCGCCGGTCTCGCGGAATTCGATCTCGGGCGGCCAGATACGGCGGCTCGCCTCCTCCACAATGGCGTGTTCCAGCTCCAGTCCACGCGCGCCGGACACCTGGCGGCGGCCGTCGATCACCACCTGGGGCGTGGACACGCCGCGTTGGCGCAAAGCGGCGCGATAGGCGCGCTGGCGCTGCACGAACTCGGGCCGGGCGAAGGTGTCGGTCCAGCCCAGATAGTCCCAGTAGTCGACGCCATAGGTCAGGGCGATGACCCCCGGCTCGCCCGCCGCCCGCTCGACCACCGCATTCGCCTCGACACAGCCGCCGCAGCCCTGGGCGGTGAACAGTTCGACCACCACCGGCGAGCCGGCCGCGGCGGCCGCGCGCACGGGCTTGCCCCGCGCCCCGACAGGCTGGGCGACCGACCCGACGGACAACAGAACGCCCGTCATGACCGTCGCTGCGATGATCCAGACCCTGTTTCTCATGGCGACGTTCTTTAGCCCGCGCAGATGCGGCCGGGAGTCATAAGTGCGTGACCCGCAGCCCCAGGCCTCAATCCATCAGTTGTTGCGACAGATAGACATAGTGACGGGCCCAGCGCCGCGCATTGGCCACCGGATCGGCGTCGTTGGAGTGACCGCCGGCCGTATCCTCGTAATAGAGATGGTCGTGGCCCTGGTCGCCCAGACGGGCGGCGAACTTGCGCGCGTGGCCCGGGTGGACCCGGTCGTCGCGGGTGTTGGTGGTCAGATAGACGCGGGGATAGGTCACGTCCGGCCGCAGCTGCTGATAGGCGGAATATCGGGCGATCCACTCGGCTTCTTCGGGGATGCGCGGATCGCCGTATTCGCCGATCCACGAGGCGCCGGCCGGCAGCTCGTGATAGCGCAGCATGTCGACCAGCGGGCTCTCGATCACCGCTGCGTTGAACAGTTCCGGATGCTGGGTGATCGACACGCTGGTCAGAACACCCCCGTTTGACCGGCCATAGATGCCCAGGCGGCGCGGGCTGGTGACGCCGCGCTGTTCCAGATCACGCGCCACGGCGGCGAAATCGTCGAAGGCGCGCTGGCGGTTTCCGTCCAGGGCCGCCTGGTGCCAGTCGGGACCGAACTCGCCGCCGCCACGGATATTGGCCTGGACGAAGACCCCGCCCCGCTCCAGCCACAGCTTGCCCATCTCGGGCTTGTAGGCCGGGTTCAGACTGACCTGGAAGCCGCCGTAACCCAGCATGATGGTCGGGTTCGACCCGTCCAGCTTCATGTCGCGCGGACGGGTGATGAAATAGGGGATCCTGGTCCCGTCGGTCGAGGTGGCCTCGTACTGCTCCACCACATGGGTCGAGGCGTCGAACTTGGCCGGGGCGGATTTCAGCTCGGTCAGGGCGCCGATGTCCATACGGGCCAGGCTGAGGGTCGGAGGCGTCAGGAACCCCTGGAAGGAGACAAAGGCCTCGCCGCGCGACTTGGAGGAGTCGCCCAGATTGACGGCCACATTGTCGGGCACGGCGATGGAGGCGCCGCTCCAGACCGGGCGATTGTCCCGCCCGAAGCTGAACTGGGTCAGGCGACCGGCGACATTGTCCGACAGGGTGGCCAGGACGGAATCGCTCATCACCGCGACCGACTGCAGCGATTGGCGCGGCCCCGGCGTGAAGATGGTCTCGGGATCGGTGTCGGGATAGAGGCCGCCGCTTCCGCGTTTCAGCTCGTCCAGCGACACGGCCAGCAGCGAGCCCGCCGTCACCTCTCGCGCACCCCAGCGCCACGCCTCGTCGTTCGACACGACCAGCCGGTCGCCGATGACGCCATAAATCGACACCCGCGACGGCAGGGCCAGCTTCATCGTCGAACCGTCGTGGGCCATGGCCCAGGTCTCCGACCGGAAGGTGTCCAGCGGGCGGGTGATGATGACGGCTGTGACCTTACCGTCCTTGTCGCGATAGACGGCCGGGCTGACGCCATAGCCGCCGTCGCCCTGTTCGCCGCGATAGACCTCGACCGCCTGGGCCAGGGTCTGGCCGCGCTTCAGCGTCTTGACGATGAAGGGATAGCCGGACTCGGTCATTGTTCCGGAGCCAAAGTCGGTGGCGACCAGGAGCGTGTCGCGGTCCAACCATTCGATGCGGTGCTTGCCCTCTGACAGGTTGAAACCACCGTCCACGAACTGTTTCGTCGTCAGGTCGAACTCGCGCACCACCACCGCGTCCTTGCCGCCGTCGGACAGATTGATCAGGCAGCGGGTCTCGTCGGGCGCCAGGCAGTCGGCGCCCTTGAACACCCAGTCCTTGCCCTCAGCCTTGGACAGGGCGTCGATGTCCAGCAGGGTCTCCCACTGCGGGGTCGCGGTGCGGTAGCTGTCCAGCGTCGTGCGCCGCCAGACGCCCTTGGGATTGGCCGCGTCCTGCCAGAAATTGCCGATTCCGTCGCCGAGGAAGGAAGGGCCCGGGATCCGGTCGGTGGCGGTCAGGATGGCCTGGGCCTCGGCGCGGAAGGTCTCATAGCGCGGGTCGCCGGTCAGGACGGCCAGGGACTTGCGGTTCTCATCGGCGACGAAGGCCATGGCCTCGGCCCCATCCACCTGCTCCAGGGCCAGATGATCGTCCGCTGCGGCGACGCCCGCAGGGGTCAGGTCGCGCGGGAAGTGGGGCGGGGACGTCTCCGAAGCGACGGTCATGGGGGAGAAATACTCTTCCATGTTCCGGTTGCTCGCGCAGGTTCCGAGCAGCAGCGCCGGGATGGCGGCGGACAGGATCAGGTGACGCATGGCTCAAACTCTCCGCTCATCCCCGCGAAAGCGGGGACCCAGACCTTTGGGCGTTCGGCGCCGCCCGTTCGTACTGAACTCGATCCCAGTCGCCGAACCTTGCGAAAGAACTGGGTCCCCGCTTTCGCGGGGATGAGCGGATAAAGAGACCTATTCCTTCGCCGGGGAATCCATCAGCCGCCGCGACAGGTAGGTGTATTCCAGCGCCAACCGACGCGCCGTCTCTTGCAGGTTCGCCCCCGCCGCATGGCCGCCATCGGTGTTCTCGTAGAACAGCACCGGATAGCCCAGCTCTTCCAGACGCGCCGCCGCCTTGCGGGCGTGGCCCGGATGGACGCGGTCGTCCTTGGTCGAGGTGTGGATGAAGACCTCCGGATAGGGCTGGCCGGCCCGCAGGTTCTGATAGGGCGAATAGGCCTGGATCCAGGCGCGTTCTTCCGGAACGTCCGGATCGCCGTACTCGCCCTTCCACGAGGCGCCGGCCAGCAGCTTGTGGAAGCGCAGCATGTCGAACAGGGGCACCTGGATGACCGCCGCGTTGATCAGGTCGGGCCGCTGGGTCAGCATCGCCCCCATGAACAGGCCGCCTTGGGAGCCGCCCATGATCCCCAGCTTCGGCTGGCTGGTGATGTCGCGCGCGATCAGGTCCAGGGCCACGGCCTGGAAGTCTTCATGCGCCCGCTGGCGGTTCTGCTGCAGGGCCGCCTCGTGCCAGCGCGGACCGAACTCGCCGCCGCCACGGGGATTGGCGATGACATAGACCCCGCCCCGCTCCAGCCACAGCTTGCCGACCGTGGCCGAATAGCCGGGCAGCAACGAGCTTTCGAACCCGCCGTAACCGTACAGCAACGTCGGGTTCGACCCGTCCAGCGGCATGTCGGCCTTATGGACCACGAAATAGGGGATCATCGTCCCGTCGGCCGAACGGGCCTCGTGCTGGTCCACCGTCATGCCGGTCGCGTCGAACTTGGCCGGCATCGACTTGACCTGATCGACCGCGCCGGTCGCCGCATCGGCCAGCCACAGGCTGGACGGGTTCAGATAGCCGGTGACGCTGACGAAGACCTTGTCATCGGTCTCCGACGCCGAGCCGACGCCGACCGAGACGTTCTGCGGCAGGCCCAGGGTGGAATAGGTCCACTCGCTGTCGCCGGGGCGATAGACCCGCACCGAACCGCGCACATTGTCGTACAGGGCGACGACCAGGGTGTTGCGCGTCGCATTGACCCCCTCGACGGCCTGACGCTCGGTCGGACGCAGCACCAGGACCGCGGGCGTGGCCTGGTCTTCCAGCCAGGCGTCCAGCGGCCAGGCGATCAGGTCGCCGCTCTTGAAGTCCTGGCCCGACGGCGCGGTCCAGTCCTGTTTCAGCGACACAACCAGCTTGCCCGCGACCAGTCCGGTAATGTCCGACTTGGCCGGCAGAGCCAGTTTCACCACCGCCCCGTCGTCGGTCACGCGATAGGTCTCGGACGAATAGAAGTCGATCGACCGGTTGATCAGGGTCGCCTTCAGCGCCCCGTCGGCGTCCCGCAGCGTATAGCCGGACACCGAGACGTCGGTCGGTTCGCCCATGAACAGGACGTCGGCCTGATCCAGCGACTGACCGCGCATCATCCGCTTCACTATCATCGGATAGCCGGAGTTGGTCAGGGTGCCGACGCCGAAATCGCGCGAGATCAGCAGGGTGTCCTTGTTCAGCCAGGTCGCGCCGCCCTTGGACTCCGGCAGGAAGAAGCCGCCCTCGACGAAGCTGCGGGTCACGCTGTCGAACTCACGCAGGGTCACGGCGTCCTTGCCGCCGTTCGACAGGCTGATCAGGCAGTAGCGCTCTTCGGGCGCCAGGCAGGTCGAACCCTTGTAGACCCAGTTGGCGCTCTCGGCCTCGGCCAGGGCGTCGATGTCCAGCACCGTCTCCCACTGGGGCTCGGCGGTCTTGTAGGAGTCCAGCGTCGTGCGTCGCCAGACGCCGCGCACATGCTGGGCGTCCTGCCAGAAATTGTCGATATGACCGTCATGGGTGAAGCCCGGAGCCGGGATCCGGTCGCGCGCCTGTACGATGGCTAGCGCCTGCTGGTGCAAGGGCTCATAGCGGGGGTCGCCTTGCAGCACGCCCAGCGAATGGGTGTTGTGGTCCTTGACCCAGGCCATGGCCCGCGCGCCCTCGACGTCCTCGAGCCAGACATAGGGGTCGCTCGCCTCGCTGGTTGCGAAGGCGGGAGCGGAGGAAGCGGTCTGGGCCATGGATACCGACGTCAGGCTGGTGGAGGCGAGAAGGGCCGCGAGCACGGCGGCGGATGAGCGGATCATGGACAGTCCCCGGAATTGAAGACGGGCACCTTAACGGCGGTCCGCCGCGCGGCAAGGCGACGAATCCGCCCTTACGGTTTTGTCATCTTTGTCTCAGCCCTCGTCCGGGATGCAGATCAGATTTCCGCAGGCCTTGCAGTGGACGGCGTCCGGGTCATGGGTCTGAAGGCCGCATCGGTCGCAAGGGAAACGAACCTTGTGCGGCTTGATCAGGGCCTGGGCCAGACGCAGGAACAGGGTGATCCCCACCAGCATGATGGCGATGGACAGAAGCTTGCCCAGCGGCCCCGGCAGGGTGACGTCGCCGAACCCGGTCGTCGTCAGGGTCGCCACGGTGAAATAGAGGGCGTCGATATAGCCGCTGATCCCGTCATGCCCCCGGAAGGTCGCATAGACGAAGCCGGTCACGACGAAGACGAAGGTCACCAGGCCCGAAAGCGCGCGCACGATCCCCTCGACCCGGGTGTCGTCGAACCGCGCGCCGACCGTCCGCCAGAAGAAGTCGGAGTTCAGCAGGGTCCACAGCCGCAGCATACGCAGGAAGCCGAGGTTGAACAGCCAGGCCGGGAACAGCAGGGTCGCCAGAATAAACAGGTCCAGCCAGACGATCGGCCGTTTCAGCCAGTCCTTGATGTCGGAATAGGCGTAGGCCCGCGCCGCCAGATCGACCGCCAGCAGGGCGGCGATCAGATAGTCGAGCACATAGAAGGCCCAGCCCATGTTCTTCAGGATCGGCGCCGCCAGGAAGAAGGCGATGATGGCGAAGTCGATGACAATGACCGTCAACCGGAACTTCACCGCCGCCGGCTGGCCGCCGTGATACAGGTATCGCAGCCGCGCGCGCAGCCTCAGGCCGTCCTTGGGGTCGGTTTCGCTCTGGGACACAGTGGTTTCCGGACGACGGGGATAGGCCTATATGGCCTGCATGACCCGTCCTTTCATCAAGATGAACGGCGCCGGCAATGACTTCATCGTCATCGACGCGCTGGAAACGCCGTTTCGTCCGACCGAGGACCAGATCCGCGCCCTGGCGGATCGCGCCACGGGCGAGGGGTTCGACCAGTTGATCGCCATCGAGCCGTCCGAGACCGCCGACGCCTTCATGCGGGTGTGGAACGCCGACGGCTCCATGGTGGAGACCTGCGGCAACGCCCTGCGCTGCGTCGGCTGGCTGCTGATGGAGGCCGGCGGCGGCGACAGGGTCACGATCGACACCGCAGCCGGCCCCACCGCCGCCACACGTGCGGGCGACCGCCGGGTCACGGTGGACATGGGCCGCCCGCGCCTCGACTGGACTCAGGTGCCCCTGGCCGAAGAGATGGACACGCGCGGCATCGAGCTTCAGGTCGGCCCCATCGACGCCCCGCTGCTGCACACGCCCGGCGCCCTTTCCATGGGCAATCCCCACGTCGTCTTCTTCACCGACCGCCAGGACGACGGCTTCGTCACCGGCTCGGGCTCTCTGGTCGAGCACCACCCGCTGTTTCCTGAAGGCGTGAATGTCGGTTTCGCCCATGTCCTTGACCGCGACCATATCCGTCTGCGCGTCTGGGAACGGGGCGCCGGCCTGACCAAGGCCTGCGGCACCGGCGCCTGCGCCGCCCAGGTCGCCGCAGCCCGGCGCGGCCTGACGGATCGCAAGGCCACCGTCGTCGTCGATGGCGGCGAATTGGTCATCGACTGGGACGCGGCGACCGACCATGTCCTGATGACCGGCCCCGTCGAGATCGAACTCACGGGCGCCCTGTCCTTCTAGACGGCGCATCCGGTTGACGCTGACGCAAACGGAAACTTGCGGCCCGGTCTGTGACCCTTCCGGGGCGTCAAGGCTTGGCGCAGCCCTTCCCACGCTCTAGGACACGAACGGTTACAGCCCCGCTGACGCCCTGGACGCCCCCGATGCCCGATCAAACCGAAAAACAGACCTTCTCCGACCAGGAGGCGCTGGACTTCCACCTCTTCCCGACCCCGGGCAAGATCTCGATGGCCCCGACCAAGCCGATGGCGACCCAGCGCGACCTGTCGCTGGCCTATTCGCCGGGCGTGGCCGTGCCGGTCCTGGCCATCGCCGCCGATGCGGACAAGGCCTACGAATACACCTCCAAGGGCAATCTGGTCGCCGTCATCTCCAACGGCACCGCCATCCTGGGCCTGGGCAACCTGGGCCACATGGCCTCCAAGCCGGTGATGGAGGGCAAGTCGGTCCTGTTCAAACGCTTCGCCGACGTCGACAGCTTCGACGTCGAGGTGAAGACCACCGATCCGGACGAGTTCATCACCGTCGTCAAGAACATCGGCGACACCTGGGGCGGCATCAATCTGGAGGACATCAAGTCCCCCGAGTGCTTCGTCATCGAAAGCGAGCTTCAGGACCTGCTGGACATCCCCGTCTTCCATGACGACCAGCACGGCACGGCCATCATCTCGACCGCCGGCCTGATCAACGCCTGCCACGTCGCCGGAAAACGGCTGGACGAGGTCAAGGTGGTTCTGTCGGGCGCGGGCGCGGCCGGCCTGTCCTCGATCGCCCTGATGAAGGCCGCCGGGGTCAAGGCCGAGAACACCGTCATCTGCGATCGGGACGGCGTCGTCTATCAGGGCCGCGAACACGGCATGGACCAGTGGAAGGCCGCCCACGCCACCGACACCCCCCTGCGCACCATGGCCGAGGCCATGGTCGGGGCCGATGTCGTCCTGGGCCTGTCGGCCAAGGGCGCGATCACCAAGGAGATGGTGGCTTCCATGGCCCCCAATCCGATCATCTTCGCCATGGCCAACCCCGATCCCGAGATCACGCCGGAAGACGTCAAGTCAGTCCGGTCCGACGCCATCATCGCCACCGGCCGCTCGGACTATGTGAACCAGGTCAACAACGTCCTGGCCTTCCCCTATCTGTTCCGGGGCGCCCTGGATGTGCGCGCCCGTCGGGTGAACCACGAGATGAAGGTCGCCTGCGCCCAGGCCCTGGCGGCCCTGGCCCGCGAGGATGTGCCCGACGAGGTGGCCGCCGCCTATCGCGGCCGCAAGCTGAAATTCGGCCCCGACTATATCATCCCCACCCCGTTCGACCCGCGCCTGATCTGGTACATCCCGCCCTTCATCGCCCAGGCGGCGATGGATACCGGCGTGGCCCGCGTCCAGATCGAGGACATGGACGTCTATCGCAACGCCCTGCGCTCGCGCGTCGATCCGTCCGCCGCCCTGATGCAGAAGATCAACTCGGCGGTGCGCGGCGGGCCGAACAAGCGCGTCGTTTTCGCCGAGGGCGAAGAACTGGCGGTCATCCGCGCCGCCTGGGGCTTCAAACAGGCCGATCTGGGCACGCCCATCCTGGTCGGCCGCGAGGATCTGATCCGTCAGAACGCCGCAGAGGCCGGTCTTAATTTCGACGACCTGGGCATTGAGATCACGAACGCCCGCGTCTCCGAACACAATGTCGAGGACACCGACTGGCTGTACGAGAAGCTGCAGCGCCGGGGCTATCTGCGCCGCGACGTCGCGCGGATGATCAACCAGGACCGCAACTATTTCGCCGCCACCCTGGTGGCCAAGGGGCGGGCCGACGCCATGGTCGCGGGCGTGACCCGCAACTTCAACATGGCCCTGAAGGAGGTCCAGCGCGTGCTGGACGTCGAGGACACCCTGATCGGCCTGTCGATCCTGCTGGCCAAGGGCCGCACCCTGTTCGTGGCCGACACCACCATCCACGAACTGCCGGACGCCGCCGAACTGGCCGACATCGCCGTCAAGGCGGCCGAGACCGTGCGCAGGCTGGGCCGCAATCCGCGCGTCGCCTTCCTCAGCTATTCGACCTTCGGCAATCCGCCCGGCGACCGCGCCGAAAAGGTGCGCGAAGCCATCCGCATCCTGGACAAGAAGGGCGTCGATTTCGAATACGAAGGCGAAATGCCGCCCGAGGTCGCCCTGGATCCTAAGGGCCACTCCGCCTACGCCTTCAACCGCCTGACCAAGCCGGCCAACGTCCTGGTCATGCCCGCCATTCATTCAGCCGCCATCTCGACCAAACTGGTCCAGGCCCTGGGCGGCGCCACGGTGATCGGCCCCCTGCTGGTCGGGCTGGAGAAGCCGGTGCAGATCGTCTCCCTGGGCGCCTCGGTCAGTGAGATCATCACCGCCGCCACCTTCGCCGCCTATGACGCCGGTCCCGCCTTCCAGGGATCGGGCCTGACATCGGCGCAGCGGCCGCCCGCAGCGGCGGTCGAGAAGACCACCACTGCGGTGCCCCCCACTGTCTGATCA
>NZ_JMQR01000078.1:0-14615 GCF_000698025.1 Brevundimonas sp. EAKA
TGTGTATAGCTCAAATCTTATGTACAGCGTGATTGTTTTTTGTTTAATACAACCGCACACCACGAAAATCCACACGGGTTGGCTCGTCGGCAGCGTCAGATGTTAAAAAGAGACGGACCCAGGGGGGGCGCCGAAGGCGAAATGCGCCCCCCGCGCGGATCTCGACCGCCGAGTCCGCGACAGGTTCGCGCTCTCGCGCGCCGCTGGGTCCCCCGGTCTGCGCCGCGAAGACGCGGCTTGCCGGAGGATGACGAAAGGAGGGGGCACCGCCATCGTAGGGATTGCACGAACCGAAACGCCTCCTGCTTGCGTGAGGGAAATTAGAGGACGGGCAAGTCAGGATCGGACTGGACGGGCGTGAAGCAACCGTTGCCGGGAGCGGGGGCGCACGCTAGCGTCGAGAAATGTTGACCCGAATAGAAATCGACGGCTTCAAAACCTTCTCCGGCTTTGAGCTAGACTTGCAACCATTTTCTGCGGTGGTTGGTCCCAACGCGAGTGGAAAATCCAATCTTTTTGACGCTTTGAAATTCATCTCGCTCTTAGCTCAGCACGACGTCAGAACGGCGATGCGCGACCTGCGCGGGGAGCCGGAGGAGTTGTTTCGCCAGACTGCTTCAGGCGCGCGTGATGACATGAATTTCGCAGTAGAGGTCTTCCTTGGCTCGTTTGGAACGGACGCATTTGGTGCCAAGTATGCGATTAAAGCCCAGCGGCTTAGGTATGAACTTGGTCTCTCCATAAAGAGAGATGTCAGGGGTAATCCGCATGGAATATTTGTTTCTCATGAAAGATGTTTCCCGCTTTCTAAGTCTCATGACAGGGATACGTTTCTTCGTAGGACAAATGTTTCTTACTCGCATAGAAAAAATGCATTCATTGACATGGATGATGACGCATCTGGCCGAGTTACTGCGTTTAATATTCGTCAGGATGGACCTGCTGGTGAATCTGGAGCGACAAAGCGTGGGCGCCCTGTTAAAATTCCTGCAGCTGAAGCTTCAAGAACTGCTTTGTCTACAATTGCAACGTCAGAATTCCCGCACTTATATGCTCTAAGAGATCTTCTTTCTTCTATTCGTTTTCTAGAGATAAACCCGCAATCCGCCCGCCGAGCCAGTGATAAATTTGAATCAAAATCTCTCAGGTCAGATGCGTCCAATCTTTCTGCTGTTCTAGCCAGGCTGAAGGATGAAACTAGAACTGATAAGAGGCCGAATGGGGTTGTGTCTGATATTGCGTCAGATTTGGCATCTCTAATACCTGCCGTAAAGGCTGTTAATGTTCACGATGAAGATGGATCAAAGGAATATTCATTTAGTGTTTCTATGAAAGATGATCTTCGATTTAGTTCGAGGGTAATTTCTGACGGAACGCTGAGGCTTCTTGCGCTCCTATCTATTCTAGATGACCCAGACAGGAAGGGCGTTTTGTGTTTTGAGGAACCTGAAAATGGAGTCCATGAAGGGCGTATTCCGCTTTTAATGACCTTGCTTCGAGAGTCAGCTTCAGCAGGCGACGACCTTCTTGAGGATCAGCTCTTTCAAGTTCTCGTTAACACCCATTCTCCAGCAGTCATGAAAGCTTTGGAGGATCGAGAGATTATTGCAGCTGATTCAGTTGCGACAATTGACCCGAAGAATAACACTAGATCCACACGAACTCGGATGCGGACCGGGGTTCGTTCTGACCAACTTGAACTCGATCCGGAAAGAGATCTAACGCGTACTGAAGTCGAAGCGCTTCTACGAAAATTAAGCGAGGAAGCGTGACGTATATATCGTGGGCGACAGCGTATGAAGGTGCGACTGATCGTGCGTACTATGAGGTGTTGTTACCACGGGTTTTGACGGACATTTCTCTTCGCGAAGGGGCAAGGCCCGTTCAAATACCGGAAGCTGCTGCTGTTCAATTATCGCTTTCGGGCCGAGCCGTTGAAGATGTCGCATCCGAAATTTGTAAACACGCGAAGGCTTTTCATATCGCCTTTATCCATGCGGATGTTGGTGGGCGGGGTGTGCGACAAACGTTGGCGCAGCGCTCTCAGAGCTATTGCGAGCGCGCCAATGAGCTTTGCGAATGGCCTCCGGAGCGCTGTGTAACAATCACTCCAAACCGAGAAACGGAGGCTTGGGTGCTTGCCGATGTTGAAGCGGTTCTGGATGCTCTGGGGTATGCAGGAAATGCCATCGAACTTGGCTTACCTGAAACGGCTGCGGCAGCGGAGGCGCTACCAGATCCCAAGAGCGTTTTGGAGAACGCTGTACGATTGGCGACGCCACGCCGCCGCCGATCGGCACCTAGTCAAATATTTTCAGCAGTTGCCCAAGTTCAATCCCTTGATCGTCTAAGAGGATCGGCGTCATTTAACCATTTTGAAGCACGGGTACGCGGGGCTCTCGCATCGCTTGGCGTTATGGCAGCCTAACGTCGAACGTCCCGACTTGAACGCGAGGCTGGCCTGAAACCGCCTCGCGTCCATAGCCCTGATCCCGGCGTGGCCTAGGTGGGTGGTTAGACTTTCACCTCCCCCCCCCCGCCCCCCGCGCGGAACTTCGCGCTCATCTCCGCCATCCCGGCCTCCGCCTCCGCCAGGCTCGCCCCCGCATCATTCTGCGCCATCGCATCGCGGCGGATGTCCTGGCTGATCTTCATGCTGCAGAATTTCGGGCCGCACATGGAGCAGAAGTGGGCGGTCTTGTGGGCTTCCTTGGGCAGGGTGGCGTCGTGGTATTTGCGGGCGGTTTCGGGGTCGAGGCCGAGGTTGAACTGGTCCTCCCAGCGGAACTCGAACCGGGCGCGGCTCAGGGCGTCGTCGTGCAGGCGGGCGGCGGGGTGGCCCTTGGCCAGGTCGGCGGCGTGGGCGGCGATCTTGTAGGTGATGACGCCGTCCTTGACGTCCTGACGGTCGGGCAGGCCCAGATGCTCCTTGGGCGTGACGTAGCAGAGCATGGCCGTGCCGAACCAGCCGATCATGGCCGCGCCGATGGCGCTGGTGATGTGGTCATAGCCGGGGGCGATGTCGGTGGTCAGCGGGCCAAGCGTATAGAAGGGCGCCTCGTGGCAGTGTTTCAGCTGCTCATCCATATTGGCCTTGATCTTGTGCATCGGCACATGGCCGGGGCCTTCGATCATGACCTGGCAGCCCTTGGCCCAGGCGATCCTGGTCAGTTCGCCCAGGGTGCGTAGCTCGGCGAACTGGGCCTCGTCATTGGCGTCGGCGATCGAGCCGGGACGCAGACCGTCGCCCAGGCTGAAGCTGACGTCATAGGCCCGCATGATGTCGCAGATGTCCTCGAAATGCTCGTAGAGGAAGCTCTCCTTGTGGTGGGCCAGGCACCACTTCGCCATGATGGAGCCGCCGCGCGAGACGATGCCGGTGACGCGTTTCGCCGTCATCGGCACGAAGGGCAGGCGCACCCCGGCGTGGATGGTGAAATAGTCGACGCCCTGTTCCGCCTGTTCGATCAGGGTGTCGCGGAACACCTCCCACGTCAGGTCCTCGGCGACGCCGTTCACCTTCTCCAGCGCCTGATAGATGGGGACGGTGCCGATGGGGACGGACGAGTTGCGGATGATCCAGTCGCGGATGTTGTGGATGTTGCGGCCGGTCGACAGGTCCATGACATTGTCCGCGCCCCAGCGGGTGGCCCAGACCAGTTTGTCGACCTCGTCGTCCACCGACGATAGGACGGCGCTGTTGCCGATGTTGGCGTTGATCTTCACCAGGAAGTTGCGGCCGATGATCATCGGCTCGACCTCGGGGTGGTTGATGTTGTGCGGGATGATGGCGCGGCCGCGGGCGATCTCCTGGCGGACGAACTCGGGGGTCACGAAGTCGGGGATGCTGGCGCCGAAGTCTTCGCCGTCGCGGATACAGGGGGCGTTCTGCTCGCGGCGCAGGTTCTCGCGGATGGCGACATATTCCATCTCGGGCGTGATGATCCCGGCCTGGGCGTATTCGTACTGCGTCACCGGGCGGCCCTCGACGCCCTTGAAGACGCGGTGGTTCGAGGTGTCGAAGCGGGGGGCCAGGTTCTTGCCGCTGGCGTGTCCGTTGTCCTCGGGCTTGACCTCGCGGGGATTGGCGACGGGGGCGATGTCGCCGCGATCCAGTTGCCAGGACGACTTCACGGGCGGCAGGCCGCGCTTGATGTCGATGGTGACGGTCGGGTCGGTATAGGGGCCGGAGCTGTCATAGATGGTCACCGGCGGCTCATTGGCCGACGGGTGGACGGCGACCTCGCGGAAGGGGACGCGGATGTCGGGGTACAGCTCGCCGGCGACATAGACCTTGCGGCTGCCGGCGCGTTCGCCGGTGGGGATGGCGCCCGTCTCTCGCATCACCTGCTCGCGCGCGTCCTTCAGCGCCAGATCCACAGTTCCTTCGTGGCTATCGCTCGCGACGCGGTCGCTCGCTGCTTGAGCCAGGTCGAGCTCTTCGGGCAGGACGGGCGGGGTGACTTGGATGTTCATGGCGGCCTCAAACGGTTTGAGGTCCGCCGACGTCGGGCGCGAGGGTCCTGTAACGGGGACCGGAAAGCGTACTCATCCCTTCGCCGGCATGACCCGGATCAGGTTCGACGGGTCAGAGGAGAAACCTCTATCTCAGCCGCTCGATTGCGACCCCCCGGAGAACGAGGCTCAGGGTGACGCCGGGGGAGGCGGACGTCAAGCGGGCGCAAGCGTGGCTGGAAAAGGCGTCGGATTCGCGTGGGATAAGCGGTGAAACGGACTTGCCCGCCGGCGTCTGGGAGGTCAAACGAGGGGTGTGTCTATCCAATCCCTGATCATCGATTGCGACCCCGGCGTGGATGACGCCGTGGCGCTGTTCCTGGCCTTTGCGGCGGCCGAGCCGACGCTGCTGGCCGTCACCACCGTGGGCGGCAACGTCCCCGCCCACCTGACCCAGCGCAACGCCCGGATGGTGCGCCAGATCGCCGGCCGCGAAGACGTGCCGGTGTTCGGCGGCGCCGAACGGCCGCTGAAACGACCCCCGGCGGGCGCGGGCGACTTCCACGGGCCCGAGGGGCTGGGCGACCTGGAGCCCTTCGCGCCGACCGGCATCATCGGCGACGGACCCGCCGCCAACGCCATCGTCGACCTGGTGATGAAACGCCCGGCCGGATCGGTCGCCGTCGCCGTCCTGGGGCCGATGACCAACCTGGCCCTGGCGATGAAGCGCGAACGGCGGCTGGCCGAGCATCTGGGGCCGGTCGTGGTCATGGGCGGGGCGCGGTCGGAGGGCGGCAACATCACCGCCTCGGCCGAGTTCAACATCTGGGCCGACCCGGACGCCGCGGCGGTGGTGTTCGGCTCGGGCTGCGAGGTGATCGCCTTCGGCCTGGACGCGACGCACCAGGTGCGGGCGACCGAGGCCCGGATCCGCGCCATCGAGACGATCCGCACCGACCCGGCGCGCACCGTCGCCGCCCTGCTGCGCTTCTCGCAGCGGACCGAACGGCAGGTCGTGGGATCGGAGGCCCCGCCCCTGCACGACCCCTGTCCCATCGCCTGGCTGATGAGGCCGGAGCTGTTCACCCTGAAACCCTGCCGGATCGAGGTGGAGACAGGCTCGGACCTGACGCGCGGTCATACGGCGGTGGAGTTCCGCGTCGATCCCGCCACGGCGCGGCACCGCTGGGCGGTGGCGGCGGACGGACAGGGGGTGTTCGACCTGCTGACCGAGACCCTGAAGGCCAGATGATGCGGATCACCGTCGTCGGCTCGATCAACCTGGACCTGGTCGCGACGGCGCCCCGGCTGCCGGCGCCGGGCGAGACGGTGACGGGGGCCAGCCTGGCCCGCTATCCGGGCGGCAAGGGCGCCAACCAGGCCTACGCCGCCGAGAAACTGGGCGCCGAGGTCAGCCTGATCGGCCGGGTCGGGAACGACTCCCTGGCCGGCGAGGCCCTGTCCCTGATGTCGGACCTGGGCGTCGATCTGGCGGGGGTCGAGACGGATGTGGCGGCCCCGACCGGGGTGGCCCTGATCGCCGTCGATCCGACGGGCGAGAACCAGATCGTGGTGGCGGCCGGCGCCAATCATCTGGTGACGCCCGAGCAGTTGCCCCAGCGGATCGAGGGCGCCCTGATCGTCCAGCTGGAGCTGCCGGTCGAGACGGTCGAGGCGGCGGTGGGCCGGGCCACCGGCTTCGTCTGCGCCAATCTGGCCCCCGCCCAGCCGGTGTCGGAAATGCTGCTGCGCCGCGCCGACCTGATCGTCGTCAACGAGACCGAGGCCGCCTTCTACGGCGACGGCCTGCACCGCGGCGGGGGCCGGGTGGTGGTGACCAAGGGCGCCAGGGGCGCGGCGATGTACCAGCGCGGCGTCGAAATGGCCTGGGCGACCCCGCCGACCGTCGAGGCGGTCGACGCCACCGGCGCCGGCGACGCCTTCGTCGCCGCCATCACCGTGGCCCTGCTGGAAGGCATGGAGCCGACGCAGGCCCTGCGCTTCGCCTGCGCGGCGGGGGGCTTTGCGGCGACGCGGCCCGGCGCCCAGCCGTCGGCGCCGGAGCGGCATGAGGTCGAGGCGCTGCTGGCGGGTCAGTAGGCGTCGTCGCGCCCAAGCTGTGCTGTGCTAGTGTAACGTTTTTGACACAAATTGGTCCAGGCTGGTCGTAAGCCTATTGCAGTCGGGAAATAATACGGCACGGTGGCTCCCAGGATTTTGAGGGGAGTGCACGGCATGATTGAACGTAACGGGACGGGTCGTCGTCGCTGGCTGGCGACGGCGTCGGTGATCGGGCTGATCGCGGCGGCGGGAACGGCGGCGGCGGAGGTGCCCAATGACAACTTCAGCCCGAACGCGCCGCCGGTCCTGGCCGACCCCGATGCGATCAACGGCATCGGCAACATCATCGTCGACACCGGCGGCGGCTCGGTGGGGGTCTGCACCGGCAGCCTGATCAATCCGCGCACGGTGCTGTTCGCCGCCCACTGCGTCAACGACCTCCCCGACGTCGCCTACGGATCCCAGGGCCAGGGCAGACCGATCAGCATCGGGTTCAAGGGCGACGCCTTCGACGGCATCCTGAACTGGATCACCAGCGGCGACTACGCCACCAGCTATATCGACCAGCACTACAATATGAGCCGGGTCTTCTATGACCCCCGCTCGCTGGAAGACGCCCAGGGCGGCGGCTTCTATGAGGGCGATGTCGCCATCGGCGTGCTGGATTCGCCGGCCAAGGGCGTGCCGACCTGGGCCATGCTGTTCTCGCCCCTGACCGGCGACGAGGACCGGCACGTGATCACCGGCGGATACGGCCGCAGCGGGACGGGGTCCCTAGGTTCGGTTCAGGGGATCGACTTCCGCCGTCGGGCCGCCGAGAACATGATCGGCGCCCTGACGTCGCTGGACGACATCAACCTGTTCCTGTTCGGCGACGGCGCCCAGGGCGGGCTGAGTCAGAACCTCTATATGGTCGATTTCGACGATCCGGCCGGGACCGCGACCTTCGACTTCAACATCTTCGGCGACGACGTCGCGCTGGAGAACGAAGGCATGACGGCGGGGGGCGACTCGGGCGGTCCCCTGATCCTGGATCGGGCCTTCGACACGCCGGTGGTCGTGGGCGTCCTGTCGCTGGGATCGCGCTATTTCAACGGCCAGGGGGCGGCCAGCTACGGCACGACGGCGGGCTATCAGCCCCTGTATCTGTTCACCGACTGGATCGTCGCCAACAACCCCTACAAATACGTCACCACGACCGGCGGGAACGGCGACTGGTTCGATCCGACCCACTGGGTCCAGATGATGGATCCGAACTACAAGATCATCGACGCCAACGGCAATCTGGTCACGGGCCTGCCCGCCACGCCGGCCGAGGGCGTGGATTCGCGCGGCGGCGAATGGGGCAGCATCTGCTTCTTCGGCGATTGCGCCGATGCGGGACAACTGGCCGACTACAACCATGACCGCGAGGACGGCTTGAGCGGCGGCGCTCAGCCGGTCAAGGCCGAGGTGACCGGCGGCCGCACGATCGTCGATATGAGCGGGATCGTCGCGGGCGGGGCCGGCGGGGCGGCCGGCAGTTCGCGCGGTCAGACCGCCTCCGGACTGGCGGTGCGGCACGAAGCCTCGGCGGTGGGCACGGCGCCGGGCGCGACCCTGCCGTTCGAGATCGTTCCGGGCGGACCGGGTTCGACGAATTTCGTGCCGTTCAACGTCCAGGGCGATGTGCTGGCCGGCGAGAAGCCGCTGTTCTACGACGTCAACCTGATGTCGGCGGGAACGACGACGCTGAACGCCCCCGCCGTCATCGACCGGTTGACCATCGGGACCAGCGGCGCGGTGCTGAACATCGGCGCGGACGGCCTGTTGTTCGCCCAGAACGACGTCGGCGTCTGGGCCGGTCAGCTGAACGTGGACGGCGCGCTGCTGACCTTTGAAATGCTGCTGGCGGGCGGGGTTCTGAGCGGTTCGGGCGTAGTCGACTCCACGGTCCTGACCTCGGCCATGGGCTCGATCGCCCCGGGCGGGCAGGGCGAGATCGGCGAACTGACCCTGTTGAGCGATCTGGTGCTGGCGTCGGGCTCGCGCCTGTTCATCGACATCGGCGGTGATCAATCCGACCGTCTGACGGTTCTGGCCGACAGTTTCGAGGGCACGGCCGGCATTGCCTCGCTGGGCGGGCTGCTGGGGCTCAACTTCATCAGCGCGCCGAAGTTCGGCCAGACCTATACGGTGCTGACGGCCCAGGGCGGCATCGACGGCGAATTCGACGCCGTCACCGACATCTCGGGCGTGCTGTACCCGGTGCTGGACTACACCACGACCAGCGTGGAGGTGGAGATCGAGGCGGGGTCCTATCTGGACTTCATCAACCCGAACTCGCGCGCCCAACGCACCGTCGGCGGGATGCTGGATGCAGCGCGGGCCACGGACTATGCGGCCCTGGGCGACATCTACGCCCAGACGGACCTGCTGGAAGGCGAGGCCCTGGAGGTCGGGCTGGAGAGCCTGTCGCCCTTCGCCGCCCACTCCGGCGTGACCCTGCTGTCGGCCCAGACCGAGGCTCTGCGCGGCGTGGTGGACGGACGGATCGCGCGGGATCGCTCGGGCGGGGCGAGCGAAGGCCTGACCCTGATCGGGTCGGGCGTGGAGGTCGCGTCGCTGGATCCGGCGGCGACGGCCGCAGCGGCCGGCATGGCGACCCGCCAGGCCCAGGAACGGGCGCGCTGGGGCGGATGGAAACAGGGAGTTTCGGCCTATTTCGGCGCCGGCGCCATCGAGGGCGAGGCGGGCCAGTTGCGCGGAACCCTGGCCGACAGCCGCAGCGACGACCAGAGCGCCTGGTATGTCGTCGGCGGCCTGGAACGGACCATCGACGCCCTGACCGTGGGGGCCAGCCTGGCCTATGCCGAGGGCGAGTCCGACTTCGCCGAGGGGATCAGCACGGCCGACAGCCGTCAGGTTCAGGCGACCCTCTATGGGGCGGTGGACCTGGCGTACGGCGCCTATCTGGGGGCCAAGGTCGGTTATGGCGCGGCGGATCTGGACACCGAACGGGCCTTCGCCATCGGCGGCGCCGGCTTCCGCGCCGACGGGGAGACGGACGGCAAGGTGGTCAGCGGCGGGGCCGAACTGGGCTTCAACCTGACGCGCGGCGGGCTGAAGCTGCAGCCGAACATCGGGCTGAACGCCTATTCGGTCGATCTGGACGCCTATCAGGAGACGGGCGGGGTCGCGGCCCTGAGCGTCGCCGACCAGTCGTTCGATTCGCTGCAGCACCATATCGGGCTGCGGGTCGGCGGCGAGACAAGTCGCGGCCGCTGGAGCATCAAGCCGGCGCTGGACGTGCGCTGGGTGCATGAGCTGGCGGGCGACAACCGCAATGTCGAGGCCGCCTTCGTCGCGGCCGACGGCTTCGGCGGGGTCTTCGCCGGCGCCAGCAATGACAGTGAATGGGCCGAGATCGGCGGTTCGGTCGCCATCGAGGGCGACCGGTTCGGCGTGACGCTGAAGGCCGCCTCGATGGTCGATCGCGAGGATCTGGACTACCAGACCTACAACGCCACGGTGACGATGAAGTTCTGATCCACCGGGTCGGGACGTGGAGACGGCGGCCCCGGCGGGGTCGCCGTTTTCGTTGAGCGGTCCATCGGGCCAGTAGGGCGACTGTGACAGTGTAACGTCAAAACGGCTTGGCGCCGCGCGTCGGGTGTCGTTAGGTCTCACGCTTGTAACTCGTGGGGGATTTCGGATGATGATGCGTGTTCGTGGGGCCGGTCTTGCGCTGGCGGCGGTGTTGATGGCCTCGACGGCGAGCGGGGCGTTCGCCCAGACCGCCGCCGCGCCGGCGGTTTCGGTCTATCAGCAGCCGCCGTCGCCGATCGCCGACATCCTGGACGCCAAGCCGACGCCGTCGCCGATGCTGAGCCCCGATCGCAAGATCCTGGTGCTGCTGGACCGGTCCAACCTGCCCAGCATCAAGGCGCTGGCCGAGCCGATGCTGCGGCTGGCGGGGACGCGGATCAATCCGCGCAACAACGGCATGGCCGAGAGCCGGGTGTCCTGGCTGACCGGGCTGAGCCTGCAGGCGGTGGACGGGGGACCGGCGCGGGTCGTGGCCCTGCCGGCCGAGGCGCGGTTCACGGCGCCGCGTTTTTCGCCCGATGCGAAATCCCTGGCCTTCGTGCTGGACCGGCCGACGGGGCTGGAGCTGTGGGTCGTGGATGTGGCGACGGCGCGGGCGCGGAAACTGACCGAGCCGGTGGTCAATATGACGGGCGGGACGGGCTATGAGTGGCTGCCCGACAGCTCGGGCCTGCTGGTCGAGGCGGTTCCGGCGGGACGGGGGCCGGCGCCCGATGTGACGACGGCGCCGACGGGGCCGAACATCGAGGAGACGGCCGGGCGTGTGGCGCCGGTGCGGACCTATCAGGACCTGCTGTCGAACCCCGGCGACGAGGCCCTGTTCGACCATTATTTCACCTCGCAGCTGACCCTGGTTCCGCTGAACGGCCGTGTACGGACGATTGGGGCGCCGGCCGTCTATCTGGACAGCGCCGCATCACCGGACGGGAAATACATCCTGCACGAGATCGCCAAGCGGCCTTACTCCTATGCGGTGCCGGACGACCTGTTCCCCACCGAGATCGTGGTGACGGACCTGAACGGGCGTGTGGTGCGGACCGTCGCCGATCTGCCGTTGCGGGACGATGTACCCACCGCGTTTGACGCCGTGGCGCCGGGGCCGCGCTCGGTGGGCTGGCGGGCCGATGCGCCGGCGACCCTGACCTGGGTCGAGGCCCTGGACGGCGGCGACCTCAAGCGCGAGGTGGAGTTCCGCGACCGGGTCTTCATGCAGGCCGCGCCCTTCACGGCCGAGCCGGTCAAGCTGATCGACCTGAAGGAACGGTTCGGCGGGATCGTGTGGGGCAGGGACGACCTGGCTGTGGTCAACAGCCGCTGGTTCAACACCCGGCACGAGACACGGTTCGTGGTCGATCCGTCGAACCCCGGCGAGGGGCGGGTGCTGCTGGAGCGGAACTATCAGGCGCGCTACGACGATCCGGGCCAGCCGGTGACCCAGCCCAATGCGGCGGGCCGGTCGGTGATCCGGTTCGATCCCCAGGGACGCATCCTGATGTCGGGGGCGGGGGCGACGCCGCGGGGCGCCTTCCCCTTCCTGGCGGCCATGGACCCGGCGACGGGGCGCAGCGAGCGGCTGTGGACCTCGGCCGATACGGATTACGAGGCGGTGGTCGGCTTCCTGGATGCGGACGGCAAGCGGGTGGTGACGCAGCGCGAGACGCGGCTGGACCCGCCGAACCTGCAGATCCGCGACCTGACGACGGGCCAGACCACGGCCCTGACCAACTTCCCCGATCCGGCGCCGCAGCTGGCCGGGGCGACGCGCCAGCTGGTGACCTATGAGCGGGCCGACGGGGTCAAGCTGTCGGGGACCCTGTATCTGCCGGCCGGCTACGACAAGGATCGCGACGGGCCCCTGCCGATGCTGATGTGGGCCTATCCGGCCGAGTTCACCGATGCGGCGGTGGCGGGCCAGACGGTGGATGTGCAGAACCGGTTCGTGCGGCCGGGCGGGTCCAGCCACCTGTTCCTGCTGACCCAAGGCTATGCGATCTTCGACAACCCCTCCATGCCCATCATCGGCAAGGACGGGGCCGAGCCCAACGACACCTATGTCGAACAACTGGTCGCCGACGCGAAAGCCGCCGTCGATGCGGTGGTCGGCATGGGGGTGGCGGATCGCGACCGGATCGCGGTCGGGGGCCACAGCTACGGCGCCTTCATGACCGCCAACCTGCTGGCGCACAGCGACCTGTTCAGGACCGGGATCGCGCGGTCGGGCGCCTATAACCGCACCCTGACGCCGTTCGGCTTCCAGTCCGAGCAGCGCAACTATTGGGAGGCGACCGAGATCTATACCGAGATGTCGCCCTTCACCTACGCGAACAAGCTGAACGAGCCGATCCTGCTGATCCACGGCGAGGCGGACGACAACTCGGGCACCTTCCCGGTCCAGAGCGAGCGCTTCTATGCGGCGCTGAAGGGGCTGGGGGCGACGGCGCGGTATGTCACCCTGCCGCTGGAGGCGCACGGCTATCGGGCGCGGGAATCGGTGGGCCACACGCTTTGGGAGATGACCCGCTGGATGGACCAGTATGTGAAGAACGCCCCGCCGCGGGCGGCGGAGTGACTTCAGGGCTGGTGGTCAGGGCCTGACCACCAGCCGCACCACCTCGCCGGCGTGCAGGCGGTCGAAGCCGGCGTTGATGTCGTCGAGCGGGATGACGCCGCTCATCAGCCGGTCCACCGGCAGCCGGCCCTGGCGGTAGAGGGCGACGTAGCGGAGGATGTCGCGGCTGGGGACGCAGGTTCCGATATAGGAGCCCTTCAGGGTGCGCTCCTCGCCCACCAGGGAGACGATGTTGACGGCCAGGGCCGCCTCGGGCGGGGGCAGGCCGGCGGTGACGGTGGTCCCGCCGCGCCGGGTCATCTTCCAGGCGGTGTCGAGGGCGCGGGCCGAGCCGGCCATTTCGAAGGCGAAGTCGGCGCCGCCGTTCGTCAGGGCGCGGACCTGATCCACCGCATCGGGATCGGCGCCGTTGACGGTCTGGACCAAGCCTGAAGTGGCGCCGAGGGTGCGGGCCAGGGCCAGCTTGTCCTCCGACAGATCGACGGCGACGACCGGCGAGGCGCCGGAGGCGAGGGCGCCGAGGACGCTGGACAGGCCCACGCCGCCCAGGCCGATGACCACGACGCTCTGACCCGCCTTGACCCCTGCGGTGTTCACCACGGCGCCGACGCCGGTCAGGACGGCGCAACCGAACAGGGCCGCCTCCTCGAACGACAGGTCGGGGTCGATCTTGACCAGGGAGCGACGCGAGACGACGGCGCGTTCGGCGAAGGCGGAGCAGCCGAGGTGGTGATTGACCGGTTCGCCCTCGCGGAAGAGGCGGCGGGCGCCGGACAGCAGCTCGCCCTTGCCATTGGCGGCGGCGCCCGGCTCGCACAGGGCGGGACGGCCGCCGGCGCACGGGTCGCAATGGCCGCAGGACGGCATGAAGACCATGACGACGTGGTCGCCGACCGCGAGGTCCGTGACGCTGTCGCCCAGGGCCTCGACCACGCCTGCGGCCTCATGCCCCAGGGCCATGGGCAGGGGGCGGGGACGGTCGCCGTTGATGACGCTGAGGTCCGAGTGGCACAGGCCGGCGGCCCTGATCGCGACCAGGACTTCGCCGGGACCGGGCGGGTCCAGCGTCACGGTCTCGACGGAGAGTGGCCTGCTGTCGGCGTAGGGGGGCGCGGCGCCCATGGCGGACAGGACGGCGGCGCGGGTGGTGATGCTCATGGGCACGCTCTTTCTTGCGCTACCGCCGCCGACGCGGTCGTCGGCTGCTTGAGCGCCTTGTGATCTGTCCCCTATCGATAGGCGCTTGACGCAAGGGCGTCCAAGCCCGAGCCTCGCATCGAGAGCGACGCCGAATGTCGCCCAGGAGGAAGACCGCAATGCCGAAGACGGAACTGGGCCCCTTGGCCGAACGCGCGACCTACAAGGCGTTTCACATGGTCTCGACGCGCTGGGCCGACAACGACCAGTACGGCCATATCAACAACGCCAAATTCTACGAGTTCGTGGACTCGGCGGTGAACGCCCATCTGATGATCGCCAATGCGCTGGACGAGTCCATCGGCCTGGTGGTGGACAGCGGCTGCCAATACACCTCGGCGCTGAAGTTTCCCGATGTGATCGAGGTCGGGATCAAGGTGGACCGGATCGGCACCTCCAGCGTCAGCTATGGCTTCGCCGTGTTCAAGCGCAGCGCCGACGTGCCGGCCGCCGTCGGCCATTTCGTCCACGTCTATGTTGACGCCGAGACGCGCCGACCCAAGCCCCTGCCGGCCAAGCTGAGAGCGGTGGTGGAGAACCTGAAGGCGGGGTGAGGGAAGGGCGGCGTCCTGGGGCGGGCGCGGCTTTCGGCGCAAGTTTCGATGACCGCCTTCGACCGAGGCTGTGTGAAAACGCCTCCGGAATGAGCGAATTAGGTTAGCCTCCTGAGGTCAGCAGGAGGTGGGTTGTGAGCCGCTTCGTTCAGGGTGCAGATCGCCGGCAGCAGACGCTGCTTCCCGAGTGT
>NZ_JMQR01000079.1:0-14511 GCF_000698025.1 Brevundimonas sp. EAKA
GTGCTGGACATCCCTCTGCTGTTCGAAACCGGCGGCGACGCCCATGTGGACGCGGTGGTCGTGGTCACCGCCGACCCAGAGATCCAGGCCGAACGCGTCTTGGCCCGCCCCGGCATGACCCGCGAGCGGTTCGAAGCCATTCTGGCCCGCCAGATGCCGGACGCCGAAAAGCGCGCCCGCGCCGATTTCGTCATCGATACGGGCCGTGGGCTCGAAGCGGCGCGTGCCGATGTGGCGGCCATAGTCGAGACCGTGCTGGATCCGGCGTGGATATCTCCGCGTCACGGTAAAGCCGGTCTTCCGCAAAGCGACGAACGACTCCATTAAGAGCCAATGGCGCGCGAGATTGTTCTGGACACCGAAACCACCGGCTTCGACCCCAAGACGGGCGACCGGCTGATCGAGGTCGGCTGTATCGAGATTCAGGACCTGCTGCCGACCGGCCGCACCTTTCACCGGTTCGTCAATCCGGAACGCCTGATCCCTCCCGACGCGATCCGGGTTCACGGCATCACCGACGACAAGGTGAAGGACGCCCCCAAATTCCACGAGATCGCCGACGATCTGATCGAATTCATCGGCGACGCGCCGATGATCGCCCACAACGCCGGATTCGACCGCAACTTCATCGACTTCGAATACAAGCTGTGCGGCCGGCCGATCACGGGCGAGACGCGCTGGATCGACACGCTGAAACTGGCTCAGGCCCGGTTCCCGGGCATGCCCAATTCGCTGGACGCGCTGTGCAAGCGGTTCAAGGTGTCGCTGGTCGAACGCACGCTTCACGGCGCCCTGATCGACGCCCGCCTGCTGGCCGAGGTCTATCTGGAGCTTCGCGGCGGCAAGGAGCGGGTGCTGGACCTGTCGTCGGCGCCGGTCGCGGGTCGTTCGGCAGGCGTCGCCGTCCCGACCGCCGCCTACGGCCCGCGTCCCCAGCCGCTGGCCCTGCGTTCGAGCCCGGAGGAACAGGCCGCCCACATCGCCTTCCTGGCTAAGGCTCTGAAGGACCGCGCCCTGTGGGAAGCCTATGGAGTCAGGGTCGAGGAAGAGGCGGCTTAGTCAAATTCCCCCCATGAGAGGAGGGGGAATTGTGCTTACGCCTGGCCCGTTTCGACCGGCTGCTGGGCGATCTGCTGCTGGCGCGCGATATAGATGGCGGCGAAGTCGATCGGGTCCAGCATGAAGGGCGGATAGAAGCCGCCGTCCGCGGTGGCGCGCGAGATGATTTCGCGGGCGAACGGGAACAGATAGCGCGGGCATTCGATCAGCAGCAGGGGCTCGATGTCCTGCTCCTGGACATTGGCCAGCTGGAACAGGCCGCCATAGACCAGCTCGACGTGGAAGACCGCCTGGTTTTCGTGGCTGGCCTTGATCGACAGCTTCAGGTCCAGTTCGAACAGACCGTCGGGACGGCCCTGGGCCGACATTTCGACGCCCAGGTCGATGGCCGGCTTGCCGTCGATACGCAGGGATTCCGGCGCGCGCGGGTTCTCGAACGAGAAGTCGCGGACATATTGCGCCAGAATGCGGAAGCCGGGACCGGCGGGCTGGCCTTGCTGCGGCTGGGTCCCGGTCGGGGCCCCGTTTTGGGCGTTGGTGTCGGCGGGCGGAGCGGCGTCGGTCATGGGCGTCTTCGATTGCGGAAAAAGGCCGATTGGGCCGGGAATAAGGCGCCGCGACTACCACGCCGAGACGCTTGGCCGCAACGTCGCTTGCTCGACAGGGGGCGCGCGCCGCCTTGCGCCGTCCTATATGAGCCCGTAATCGTCTCCATGGCGCACCCTCGCTCACGCGCCGACAGTCAGGAAGTCCCCTTGCCGGTCCAGTTCCAGATCGTGATTTTCGCCGTCATCGCGGCGATCGTCCTGTTCCAGCTCTATAATGTGCTGGGCAAGAGAGTCGGCCGTCAGCCGCAGGAGGACGCCAAGGTCCTCCCCTCGTCGCAGACGGCCACGGCCGAGGTCTCCAAAACCCCGGCCCTGGACGCCGCCACCCTCGCTTCCATCGCCGGGCTGAAGGCGCGCGATCCGGCCTTCGACCCCAATCGTTTCGTCGAGGGCGCGCGTCAGGCCTATGAGACCATCGTCCGCGGTTACGCCGCCGGCGACCGCGCGGCCCTGACGCCGCTCCTGACGCCCAATGTCATGGCCTCCTTCGACGCCGGCATCGCGGCGCGCGAGACGCGCGGCGAGACCGAGACCGTCGAATTCCTCTTCCCGCCCCGCGCGGACCTGGAAGGCGCCACCGTCCAGGGGGACAAGGCGGTGGCCAAGGTCCGCTTCCTGGCCGAACTGCGCAGCCGCGTGACCAAGGCCTCGGGCGACACCGCCGATTCCGTCACCGGCGAGCCCCTGGTCGAGGAACGCCGCACCGCCGAACACTGGACCTTCGAACGCACCCTGGGCGCCGCCGATCCCAACTGGGTCCTGGCCCGCGTCGAGCCGGCCAACGCCTGATGTCGGCCATTCTGCGGCGGGTCCGGGAGACGTCCCTTCTGGCGTCGGTCCTGGCCGTCGCCGCCTGTTCCACCGGCCCCGCGACGCCGACCGTTCCGGGAACAGGGCCCACGTCCTATGTCCCCTCGTCCGGTCCGGCCGCTCCCCCGCCCTCGCCGTCCGATGCTCTCAGTCCCGCCGTCTTGCCGGGTTGGAACGACGAAGATCATCTGGCGGCCTTCCACGCCTATCTCGACGGATGCGGCGCGGCGCGCGACGCCGCCGCTCGGGGGGTCTGCGGCCAGGCCAAGACCATGGCGGCCACGACGAGCGTGACCCCGTCGAGCGCACGCGCCTTTTTTGAAGCGAACTTCAGCGCCGTTCCCGCCGTCGCCGCCGACGGCCGCCCGGGCCTGTTGACGGCCTATTTCGCGCCGGAATATCCGGCGCGCCGTGTCCCGGACGACGAGTTTTCTGCGCCTGTGCTGCCCAAGCCCGCCGATCCGCGCGGCGCCGGCGACCGGGCGATGGTGGAATCCAACGCCCGCCCCGATCAGGCCCTGGCCTGGATGCGGGCCGAGGACCTGTTCTTCCTGCAGATCCAGGGCTCCGGCTATCTGACGTTCGAGGACGGGTCGCGCGCCCGCGCCGCCTACGCCGCCGACAACGGCCGCCCCTTCGTCGGCATCGCCCGACCCATGGCGCGCCAGGGCCTGTTGCCGGAAAACGGAACCTCGGGGGACGCCATCCGCGCCTGGCTGGCCGAACACCGGGGTTATGAAGCCCAGACGGTCATGGCGCTGAATCCACGCTACATCTTTTTCCGGCTCGACCCGGATGACGACGGACATCCGGCCGGGGCGGCGGGCGTGCCCCTGACCGAGCGTCGGGCTGTCGCCGTCGATCCGTCCCAGTGGCGCTATGGCGAACTGGTGTGGCTGGACGCGGATGGCGGAAACCTGCGCGGCGCCACGGCCTCGTATCGGGGCCTGGCCATGGCGCTCGACACCGGTTCGGCCATTCGGGGCCCGGTCCGCGCCGACCTCTATATGGGCCGGGGCGACGCCGCCGGGGCCGAGGCCGGCACAGTGCGTCACCCTCTGCACATGTGGCGACTGGTGCCGAAAGGCTAGGCGACGGTCAGGGTCGCCGCGATATTGCCGCGCGTGGCGTGGCAATAGGGGCGGACCGTGTCCGCCTCGGCCTAAGCCCCGGCTACGTCTAGGCCAGGTCCTCGATCTCGGCCTCGGTCAGCTCGCCGGGAACGATGGTGACCGGCAGCTTGCGCCCGCCCAGCTGCGCCCCCTGTTTGATGATGGCCGACACCAGCGGCCCCGGTCCCCGCGACCCGGTCCCGGCGGCCAGAACCAGAATCTTGATGTCGGGATCGTCGCCGACCACCTTCTTGATCGCGCCCTGGGCCTCGCCCTGTTCGATCAGGAAGACGGGCGGTGCGCCGGATCGCTCCAGCGCCTCCTCCCCCAGCCGGTTCAGCAGGGTTTCGGCCTCTTCCCGCTGCTGGCGTTCGATTTCCTCACGAACGCCAGACCAGTGGGCGTCGCTGTTGGACGGGAGAACCCGCAGCATGACCACCCGTCCGCCGGTCGAGCGCGCGCGTCGGCAGGCGAAGCGCAGCGCCGCCTCGAACTCGGGACTGTCATCGACGACGACCAGGAATTTTCTCGGCATGCCGGCTCCCCTGCCCGCCTATCGGCCCAGCGCCGAAGACGTCTTCAAGAACTCACCGCTGCGGACGCCAGATCGCGGATCGCTGCATTGGCGATGGTCAGCTTGGCGAAGGTCCAGCCCGATCCGGACTGTTCGATCTCGTCCACCGTGGCGCGCACGCCTTCGACCACGGCCAGTTTCGAACCGATCCAGGCGTCCACGGCGCCCTCGGCCGCATCCTCGCTGACCCCGACCGCGGCGTCCGAGACCCGGGCCACGGCGCGGGTCAGGGTCGACTGTTCGTTCATCAGGTCCTCGATCATGCGACGCACGGCCAGTCGGTCGAAATGATCGATCGACGGGATCGAACCGGCGGCGGCGCGCAACCGGTCGAAGTCGAAGGCGGCGCCGACCTGGTGATACAGCCGCGCCATGGCCGCGACCGGCCAACCGCTCTCCTGGGCCAGATCGCCGATATCGGCGGCGGCCACCAGGGGGCGCATAATGGCGATGCGGCGGGTCAGATCCTGCGGCGCTCCATGATGGGCGAAGATGGCGACACGATCATCCAGACGGCCCTGTTCGAACCGCGACAGAACCGGCGCGCCCTCGGCCTGAAGCGCGTCGGCGGTCGGACGATAGCGGTCGATCAGGCCCTGGACCGAAGCCCCGGCCTTGGCGCGACGGGCCAGCCAGAAGGTCTGGCGACGCAGCACCACGGCGATCTCGCGATAGAGGGCGGTCTGGGCCTCGGCCGAGATCTTCAGGTCCAGGGCCGAGACTGCGTCCCAGGCCTCGTCCAGGCGGAACACGCGCCGCGCCGCCTCGAAGGCGATGATCAGGGCGGTGGTGTCGCACTCGGCGGAGCCGCGCAGCCGGTCCGGGAAGGTCGGACCGCACATGTTGACGACTTCGTTGGCCATGACGGTGGCGATGATCTCGCGCCGCAGACGGTGGCTCTTCATCTCCGGCTCGAACCGGGCCAGGGCCTGCGGGAAATAGCGGACCAGGGTCTGTTCGAAGAAGGGGTCTTCCGGCGCGCGTGAGGCGACGATTTCTTCCGACAGCTCCAGCTTGGCGTAGGCGGTCAGCACCGCCAGTTCCGGCCGGGCCAGCGGAATCCCGGCGGCCATCATCTCCTTGATGCGGGCGTCGTTCGGCAGGCCTTCGACCTTGCGGTCCAGTTTGCCGCGCGCCGACAGGGCCTGCATGAAGCGTTGCTGGGCGTCCAGGGCGGTCGCGCCTTCGGCCTGTTGCAAGGTCAGGGCCAGGGTCTGGTCATAATTATGGGCCAGCACCTTCAGGCCCACCTCCTCGGTCATCGAGGCCAGCAGCGGGGCGCGGTCCTCGGCCGGCAGGACCCCGTTGGTCACGGCCGACCCGACCAGGATCTTGATGTTGACCTCGTGGTCCGAGGTGTCGACCCCGGCCGAGTTGTCGATGGCGTCGGTGTTCATCCGGCCGCCGCCCTGGCCGAAGACGATGCGGCCTGCCTGGGTGAAGCCCAGGTTCGCGCCCTCGCCCACCACCTTGACCCGCAGCTCGTCGGCGTTGATCCGCAGGGCGTCGGTGCCCTTGTCGCCGACCTGGGCGTCGGTCTCGGCCGCCGATTTCACATAGGTGCCGATGCCGCCCAGATACAGCAGGTCCGCCGGCGCCTTCAGGATGGCCCGGATCAGGCTGACCGGATCCAGTTCGTCTTCCGTGATGTCCAGCGCCGCCTTGATTTCAGGCGTCAGCTGGATCGACTTGGCGGACCGCGAGAAGACGCCGCCGCCCTGGGAAATCAGACCCTTGTCATAGTCCTGCCAGGACGAACGCGGCAGGTCGAACAGCCGTTTGCGTTCGGTCCAGCTGGCGGCGGGGTCGGGCGTGGGATCGATGAAGATGTCGCGGTGATCGAAGGCGGCGATCAGCTTGGTCGCCTTGGACAGCAGGGCGCCGTTGCCGAAGACGTCGCCCGACATGTCGCCCACGCCCACCATGGTGAAGGGTTCGGTCTGGATGTCCCAGACCTTGGCGCGCGGACCGATCTCGCGGAAGTGGCGTTTGACCGCCTCCCAGGCGCCGCGCGCGGTGATGCCCATGGCCTTGTGGTCATAGCCGATCGACCCGCCGCTGGCGAAGGCGTCGCCCAGCCAGAAGCCGTAGGCGGCCGAGACCCCGTTGGCGATGTCGGAGAAGGTCGCCGTGCCCTTGTCCGCCGCGACGACCAGATAGGGGTCGTCGCCTTCCCAGGCCACGACATGGGCGGGGCGGGCCACAGAACCGTCGGCGGCGATGTTGTCGGTGATGTCCAGCAGGCCCGACAGGAAGGTGCGATAGGCGCGGATGGCCTCGCCCTGAATGGCCTCGCGATCGGTCGTGCGTGGAAGCTGCTTGGGATAGAAGCCGCCCTTGGAACCGACCGGAACGATGACGGCGTTCTTGACCTGCTGCGCCTTGACCAGGCCCAGCACCTCAGTGCGGAAGTCGTCGCGCCGATCTGACCAGCGCAAACCGCCCCGCGCCACCGGTCCGAAGCGCAGATGCACCCCCTCGACGTGCGGCGCCCAGACGAAGATCTCGCGATAGGGCTTGGGCAGCGGCAGATCTTCCAGCTCGCTCGAGGCGATCTTGATCGAGATGTGCGGCTTGGCCAGGCCGTCGGAACCCAGCTGGAAATAGTTGGTTCGCTTGATCGCGCCGATCAAGGCGGCCATCCGGCGCAGGGCCTTGTCGTGGTCCAGGCTCTTCACGTCCTGCAACAGGGTCGTGATCTTGGCGTTCAGTTCGGCTACCGCGCCTTCGCGGGCCTCAACGGCGCCGTCCGCAGGGTCGAACCGGGCCTTGAACAGCGACAGCAGGGCTCGCGACAGGTCGGGATATTCGCGCAGGGCCTCTTCCTGCACCGACTGGGACGGATCAAGGCCCGTCTGTTGACGATAACGGGCCAGGGTGCGGATCAGGGCGGCCTCGCGCCATTCCATGCCCAGTTCGACCACCAGACGGTTGAAACCGTCGCTCTCGGTGCGGCCATTCCACACGGCGGCGAAGGCCCGTTCGAACGGGCCTTTCACATCGGCGAAGACCAGGGCCTCGCCGCGGGGATCCTCCATCAGGAATTCGTGGACGTGGATCTCTTCCTCGCCCAGCGGCCGGATCGGATAGCCGTACTCCTCCAGGGTCTTCAGACCCATGTCGGCCATGATCGGCAGGACGTCCGACAGGGGCACCGACGGGCCGCGGCGATAGAGCTTGAAGCGGAACTGCAGACGGCTGTCGTCGGCGTTGCGGAAGGCGCGGACCGCCACCGATTCTCCGGCTCCGACGTGTCCCGTCGCGTTCAACCGGTCCATCTCGCCCAGATCGATCGCGGCCTCGTCGGCGTCATAGCGGTCGCGATAGGCGGCGCCGAAGGCGCGGGCCCAGCGGGTGCTCAGCGGCCCGACCTCGACATCGGCCACGTCGGCGCGGCGCAGGGCGGCTTCGAACCGCTCGACCCAGCCGCGCCCGGCCTCGGCCACATCATGTTCAAGCTGGGCGGCGTCGGGGACCGGATGGTCGCCCGGCGTCACGCCGATGATGAAATGGACCCGCACAAGGGGGGCGTCCGACAGTTGCGGATACCAGGCCGAGATCCGGCCGCCCCAGGCGCGGGCGACGATCTGGCCGATCCGCTCGCGCACCGAGGAATCGAATTTTTCGCGCGGGACGAAGCACAGGACCGAGACGAACCGGTCGAACGGATCCTGGCGGGTGAACAGGCGGATGCGCGGCCGGTCGTAGAGGTGAAGTATGCCCAGGGCGATGGAAAGAAGCTCGTCCTCACCGATCTGGAACAGTTCGTCGCGCGGATAATTCTCGAGAATATTGCGCAGCCGCTTTTCGTTATGGCTGCCAGGCGCCTTGTCGGCACGGCTCAGCACATTGGCCACCTTGCGGCGGATCAGCGGCGTTTCGATCGCCAGCTGGTCATAGGCGTCGGAGGTGAACAGGCCGACGAACCGCGTCTCGCCCGTCGCCTTGCCGTCCGCGCCGTAACGCTTGACCCCGACATAATCCATGTAGGCGCGCCGGTGAACGCGGGACCGGGCGTTGGCCTTGGCCACCGTGACGGGGTCGCTCAGATCCAGCTGCCGGCGCATCTGACGGGTCAGGACGGCGGGTTCCGACGCGCGACGCAGAACGGTGCGGTCGGGGTCGGCCAGTATGCCCAGACCGGCGCTCGACTGGCTCAACGGAGCCTCGGCCTCGTAGTCGCCGTCGGCCTTCAGGGGGTAGTTATAGTCGCGAGCGCCCAGGAAGACGAAATGATCGCTCTTCAGCCATTTGAGGAAGGCGATGTTTTCGGCCAGAACCGCCGGATCGACGCTTGGCGGCGTCGCCTCCAGCCTTTGCATGGCCTGACGCATCAGGCCGGTCATGGCCTCGTGGTCGGCCACGGCGGCGTGGACGTCGGTCAGGCACTCGGCCAGGCCCTCGCCCAGGGCGTCACGCCGCTCCTGCGGAGCGCCGTCGATCACCAGCATGATCACCGACAGACGGCGATCACCCAGCTTGACCACCGGGTGGAACAGGGCGCGCACCGAGACCCCGGCCTCGGCCAGGGCGCCCATGACGCTGTCGACCAGGAAGGGGGCGTCCGTCTGGACGATGCGGACCAGGTCATAGTCCAGGGCCTGGCCGTCGGCGCCGGCCAGGGGGCCGACGGTGATCAGGGGAGCTGAACCGGCCGGATAGTCCTTGGCCGCCCGCCACGAGGCGGCTAGGAGCGCGGCCAGATCCTCGCCGTCCAGCTCGGGGGTCTCGTCTGCGGCGTAGTCCTCGTGCGCCTGGGCGAGGAAGGATTGCTCCGGCTTGCCGGGGCTGGTGCCGAGAATCCGCGCGAATGAGGTTTCCAGGGCGGCCGAGGAGATCGGCTGAACCGGGACGGGGCGCGGATCGAGGGCGGTCATGGACTACAGTCTCGGGCGACGCGGCCTTGGCCGCAAGGGGCACGGCGCGACGAGGCGCCACAGCGTTGACTAGGCCAGGTCCGGTCGCGCGGGAAGCCCCCGATGATCGAAGATTCTCATGAACAGCGTTCAGGTTGGAAGAATTGTGCGGCGCCACAAACGAGAAGGCCGCCGAGCGGGGGAACTCGGCGGCCTGCGCGAACGACGCTCGGGGAGGGGAGTGTGCGTCGGTCGCTTCGCTGCGGTTCGGAGGGGAATGTCCCGCAGCGGTAAGGATCAGATGGGAAGCCTTGTTTGAGGTTCAAGAGACGAAAACACGGCTTTCGATGTGGCGCGGCGCCGCAGGTTCAGGCTCCGGCCCTGCCCTCTGTTTCCGTCTCGGTCTCGCCCGCCTTCTTCCGGTTCGACTTGCCCTCGTCGGCATAGGGTTCGCCGTCGCCCGACAGCAGGATGGCCATCCAGCGTGATCCCTGGAATTCAGCCAGGATCGCCATGGCCATGACCGCCAGAGGGGTGGACAGGAACATGCCCACAACGCCCCACAGCTTGCCCCAGAAGGCCAGGGACAGCAGGACCACGACGGGGTCGATGTTCTGGTTGTCGCCCTGCATCCGCGGCTGGATCATATTGCCGACGATGAACAATATGGTCTGAAGCCCGACCAGCAGGATCAGGGCCGGCCAGTAGCTGGGGAATTGCACCAGGGCGAACAGGGGGGGCGCCAGTCCCGCCACGGCCCCGCCCAGCACCGGAATGAAGCCGACGATGAAGATGACGAAGGTCCAGAACTCGGCGTTCTGAAGCCCCACGGCGCGCATCAGGATCCAGGCCACGACGCAGATCATGGCGCCGGTGACGGTCTGGACCCAGATATAGCCCTCGACCCCGCCGCGAACCCGTTCGAACACTGCGATCGCTTCGTCGCGCTGGCGCTTTTGCGGGAACATGGTGACGATCTTGCGTCGGAAGCCGATCTGCGAGGCCAGGAGAAAGCCCAGGTAGACCATGACGAAGAAGGCCCCGGAGGCGATGCCCTGGGCCTGTATGGCGATGGAGGCGACATAGCCGCGAATATCGACGCCGTTGATCAGCTCCTGGGCCGTCGGCGGATTGTTCAGGCGCGCCATGCCGTAGACGTCGCGGATGATCTGATCGATGCGCGGCCCGATATTCTGCGAAACGCCCGAGGCTTCGCCGAAGAAGCCCGCCGCACCGTTCACGATGATGCCGATGGAGGCGAAGAAGGCCAGGACCACCAATACGAGGGCGGCGACACCGGCCCAGCGGTCGTTCAGCGGGGTCCGGGCCGCCACGGTCCGCTTCACCCCGTCGATCATGATCAGCAGGAACAGGGCCATGGCCAGAGGCGTCAGTATGTCCCGAAGCCAGTAGACGGCCGCGCCCGCCGCGACGGTCGCGATCAGGGCGGCGGCGTTCCGCGATACGGCCGAAGACTGCATGGTGAGGGGGTTCTTCATGGCGATCCTTGTCGGCGGCGGGCCGAGCGGCGTCAACACGCACGAACAGCGACGGTTCCGACGCGCGGGGCTCTGCGCTAGACCTAGCCGGTTCTCTGGAGACTTTTCATGTCCGACGCCCCTGCCGGCCTATTCCTCGGCCAGTCCGACGCCGCCCAGCCGGAAGCCCTGCTGTTTCACCGCGCCAACCGACACGGCGTGGTCGCCGGCGCCACTGGCACCGGCAAGACGGTCACCCTTCAGATCATGGCTCAGGGCTTCTCTGACGCCGGGGTGCCGGTCTTCTGCGCCGATGTGAAGGGGGACCTTTCGGGCATTTCCCAGGTCGGAACGCCGAACGAGAAGCTGATCGCCCGGGCGACCGAAATGGGTCTGACCCTGACGCCGCGAGCGGCTCCGACCGTCTTCTGGGACCTGTACGGACAGAAGGGCCACCCGATCCGCACCACCGTGTCAGAGATCGGTCCGGTGCTGATGTCCCGGATGCTGGGCCTCAACGAGGTGCAGGAAGGCGTGATGACCGTCGTCTTCCATATCGCCGACAAGGAGGGCCTGCTGCTGCTGGACCTGGGCGATCTGCGCAGTCTGCTGGTCTATGTGGGCGAGAACGCCGAGCGGATCGGCCGCGAGGTCGGCAATGTCGCCCCCGCCTCCATCGCCGCCATCCAGCGCGCCCTGCTGCAGCTTGAGCAACAGGGCGGCGACGCCTTCTTCGGTGAACCGGCCCTGAAGCTGGAGGACATGATCCGCGTCGGCCTCGACGGGCGCGGTCAGGTCAATGTGCTGGACTCCACGCGGCTGATGAACAGCCCGCGCCTGTATGGGGCCTTCCTGCTGTGGCTGTTGTCGGAGCTGTTCGAACAGCTGCCGGAGGTGGGCGATCCCGACCGGCCGCGCCTGGTCTTCTTCTTCGACGAGGCCCATCTGCTGTTCGACGACGCCCCGCGCGCCCTGCTGGACAAGGTCGAACAGGTGGTGCGGTTGATCCGGTCCAAGGGGGTGGGCGTCTATTTCGTCACCCAGAATCCAGCCGACATTCCCGACAGCGTCCTGGCCCAGCTCGGCAATCGTATCCAGCACGCGCTCCGGGCCTATACGCCGTCGGAACAGAAGGGGTTGAAGGCCGCCTCGCAGAGCTTCCGCGCCAATCCCGCCTTCGACACGGCCGAGGCCATCCAGGGCCTGGGCGTGGGCGAGGCCCTGGTCTCGGTCCTGGACGAGAAAGGCGCCCCGACCGTCGTGGCCCGCACGAAGATCCGCCCGCCGGCCTCGCGCCTGGGCCCGGCGACCGAGGCCGAGCGCGCCGCCGTCATGGCCGCCAGCCCGGTGCGCGGCCTCTACGACCAGACGCTGAACCGCGAATCCGCCGAGGAAATCCTCGCGGCCCGCCATGCCGCCACCGATCGGGCCGAGACTCAGGCCAGGGCGCAGTCGGACGCCGCCAAGGCCGCCAAGGCCGCCGAAGCTCAGGCGAAATCGAACGAGAAGGCGGTCAGGGCGGACGTCAGGGAACGGGCCCGGACGACGCCGCGCGCCAGAACCTCCAATCGTCAGACCCCGATGGAGGCCCTGACCAAGTCGGTGTTGCGCACGGCCGGGTCCACCCTCACCCGCGAACTGTTGCGGGGATTGCTGGGCGGGCTGAAGCGGCGCTAGGTCTTGCAACGGGGCGGGGGCGAGCGCATCTCCCGCCCATGTTCATTCAGACCGAACCCACGCCCAATCCCAATGTGCTGAAGTTCCTGCCGGGCCGCGAGGTTTCTCCGCTCGCCGTGCTGGACTACCGCACCATCGACGCGGCGACCGCCTCGCCCCTGGCCGAGGCCCTGTTCGAACTCGAGGGCGTCGACGGCGTCTTCTTCGGCGCCGACTATGTGTCGGTGACCCGACAGGAGCGCGGGCCGGACTGGTCGGAGATGAAGGCCCCGATCCTGGGCGTCATCATGGATCATTTCGTCTCGGGCCGGCCATTGACCGTCGCGGGGTCTGAAACCGAGACCCATGCCGAGGACGACAGCGAGATCGTGGCCGAGATCAAGGCCCTGCTGGACAGCCGCATCCGACCCGCCGTGGCCCAGGACGGCGGCGACATCCTGTTCGACGCCTTCGATGAGGCGACCGGGGTGCTGAGCCTGCGGATGCGCGGCGCCTGTTCCGGCTGCCCTTCCTCTTCGGCGACGCTGAAGGCCGGGGTTGAACAGATGATGCGCCACTATGTGCCCGAGGTGACGCGGGTCGAGCAGACCCTCTGACCGACTGACGTTTTCGTTCTCGCCAGACGTGCGGCGGGGCGCCATCCTCGGCCTCCATGCCGCGTTTCGTTCCTGATCCTGAAGTCCTTCGTCTGGGCGAGGCCCTGGCCGCCCTGCGCCGTCGACGCGGCCTGTCCCAGGCCGAGGCCGGGGCGCGTCTGGACATGACCAGCCAGGGCTGGGGCCTCTATGAATCCGGTCGCCGGCCCGGCCTGTTCCGGCCCGATGTCCAGCGTCGCCTGACCGGGGCGCTGGACGCCACGCCCGAAGCCCTGGCCTTGCTCGTTTCGGGCGCCCAGACGCCGCACGTCGATCCGGCCGCGACAGGCCTGGAAAGCCGGGGACGCGGCTTCGACGGCCCGCCGCCTGTCGTCGTGAAACACCTGAAGGTTCGCGATGACGCCCTCTCCCCCTGGGCCGAACCAGGCGTCATTCTCGAATACCAACCGGACCTGTGGCCCAGGGGCGGCCAGGGCTGCGTCATCGAGATGAAGGACGGCGATCTACGCCCGCGCCTCTTTGACCGGTCCGAGGACGACCGCCTCCATGTCCGGGGGGTGGGCGCGCTGGACCGGGCGGAGGTGATCGACCGCCAGTCCGTGGCCCGCATCTCGGCCGTGATCGCCCGCCGCGAATCATGAAACGAAAAGGTTGCATACGCGGAAAGGTTGTGAGATCGTTCCGGCATGGACAGGACGCCCCCTACTGCTCGCCAGACGGCCCGCGCGCCGGAACCCTTGGACGCCGTCGTCGGCGCCCGGATCGCATCACGGCGCACGGCCCTGGGTCTGTCGCAGACCGCACTGGGCGCCCTGATCGGGGTCAGCTGCCAACAGGTTCAGAAGTACGAAGGTGGGCAGAACCGGATCTCGGCCTCGCGACTGCACAATCTGGCCCTGGCCCTTGGACTGCCCGTCGGAGCCTTCTTTCCCGAGCCGACGGACGAGGCCGAAATCCCCGAACTGTCGATGATGCGGGCCATGGCTGCGACACCGGAAGGCCGGGCGATGGCCGTCGGTTTTTCCCGCATCGAAGACCGCGCGGTGCGTCAGGCCCTGACGCGACTGGTGGAGGTTCTGTCTCGCGCGGCCTAGAAGGCGCGCCATGAGACTTCTGGTGATCGATACGGCGCTCGGCGCCTGCACGGCGGCGGTGTTCGAGGACGAGCGACCCTTGGCCGTTCGTTTCGAACCCATGGCCAAGGGCCATCAGGAACGCCTGGGCGGTCTGGTGCGCGACGTCATGGCCGAGGCCGGCGGGGGGTTCGATGCCCTGGATCGGATCGGGGTCACTGTCGGACCCGGTTCCTTCACCGGCTTGCGGGTCGGTCTGGCCTTCGCCCAGGGGTTGGGCGCGGCCCTGGATCTGCCGGTGGTCGGGGTGTCGGCCCTGGATGGACTGGCCGCGTCTGTGGATTCGGCCGGACCGCCGGTCGCGGCCCTGATCGACGCCCGGCGAGGCCAGGTCTACGCCAAGCTGTTCATCGACGGCGCGGCCGTCGGTCCGGACGAGGCCTTGTCGCTGGACGAGGCGGCGCGACGAATCACCGCCCTGGGGAAAGAGGTTCGACTGGTCGGCTCCGGCGCCGCCGTCCTGGTCGAGGCCTTTCCTGACTTGAGCATGGCGTCCATGGACCCCCGCGTCGCGCCGTCGGCCCAGGCCCTGGGGCGACTGGTCGCCGCGGCCGATCCCGCCGACCATCCGCCCCGCCCCTTGTATCTTCGCGCGCCGGACGCCCCGC
>NZ_JMQR01000080.1:0-14443 GCF_000698025.1 Brevundimonas sp. EAKA
GGCGACCAGCACACGTTCGCCCCGACCGCCTACCACGGCGGATACGGCGGCGCGCGCGTCGATCATGGGCTCGACCCGGCCGGAAAGCAGCGTCTCGCCGCCGCCTCCACCCATGATCGAGACGACCCCGATCCCGGCCGCGCTGATCTGGGCGTCGCTCAGAGCGAGCGTTCCTTCGGGCGCGCCTGCTTCCTCTTCGGCATGGTCGCCTTCGGCGGGCACGGCGGCCGGCGATGGGGCTCTACTGACGGTGAACCAGACGCCGCCGGCGGCGATGATCACGACAGCGGCCCCGGCCATCAGCCAGGTCCTGTTGAGTTTCGAGGGGCGCTTCATTGTGACGTTCCAAACGCGGCGCGGCCTTGCAGGCGCGCGAGGTCGATTTCAGCCCGGACCCGCGCAAGGCGGGCGTCCACGGCGGCGTTGCGGGCGGAGATGAGGGCGGCGCGGGACGATCGCAGCTCCAGTTGGGAGATGCGCCCGGCCTCGAAGCCGATGCGCGAAAGCCGATAAGCCTCCTCGCCGGCGGTGACCCCGGCGTCGGCTGCCGAGACCCGACTGGCCGAGGCCCGAAGACGCGCCTGGGCCGCATTTCGGTCCGCCTCAGCGTCCTGGCGAGCGCTCATCAGCCGGGCGCTGGCGGCCCGGAAATCGGCCTGGGCCGCCTCGATGTTCCCCCGGTTCCTGTCGAACAGCGGCAGGGGCAGGCTCAACCCGAACGTCAGAGCCGTTGCGTCCTCCGCCTCGTATCGACGGACTCCGACGGAAGCCGTGACGTCCGGCGCGGCGCGCACCCGCTCGACAGCGATGCGGCTCTCCGCCGCCGCGCGTTCTGCCTCCGCGACCCGCACCTGCGGTGTCGCCGACGCCGGTGTCTCGGCGCTCGTCGGCGTGCGGTCGATCAAGCTGGTCTCGATCGAGGTCAGCGGCGTGATCGACATGGCGACGGCGGTCAGACGGGCGAAGGCGGCGTCGCGTTCGGCCCCGGCTTCGTCGCCGGCGGCGCGGGCGGCGGCGGCCTCCGTTTCTCCCTGGATGCCCCGGAGCATTGGCTCGCGACCCTCCTCAACCAGGATGAGGGCAGCGCGCGCGTCGGCGATCGTGACGGCAAGCGCCTCTTCCGCGAGATCGTAGCGGCGTTGCGCGGCTTCGGCCTCGGCGTAGACAAGCGCAAGACGCGCGGCGGCTTCGACCGTCGCCTGGTCTCGTCGGAGAGACGCCGTGGCGGCGTCGGCGCGCGCCGCACCGACGCGGGCGCTGCGACGGCCCCACAGTTCTAGGTCCTGACTGAACGACAGGGTCGTCTCGGCCTTGTCGTAGCCGCTGAAGGGGCTGCTGCCGAAAGCGTTCTCGGCTTCAAGACTAAGCGTCGGATTAGGTGGCACCCGCGCTTGGTGGACACGCGCCTCGGCCGCGTCCAACAGGGCGTCAGCTTCGACGGCGGAGGGCGTAAGCCCGATCTGGGCGAGCAAGGTTTCGAACGCGGGGGCGGGGTCAGCCCAGGTCGGGCCGGCGAGAAGGGCCGCAAAGGCGGCCCACGCGCAGCCTACCGCGAAACGCGGCGGCCGGCGATGAAGGGATGTCATGTTTCATTTTCCAGAGAGAGGACGAGGGCGTGCGCTGGTCAGCGCGAGCGTCGTGTCAGCCTCTGGGAGGGCGTTCCAGACCGTCTGGCGCGTAGGACACGCGCAGGTCATCCAGCGGGAAGGCGTGGTCGGCACGAAGATCGGCGGCCTTGGTCGCCGTCGTCAGGTCGGGCGTGACGACGGAGCCGGAGTGATGGCAGTGACCATGCGAGCAAGCGCCGTGCATCGGTTGCTGGCCTTGATCGCGATTGTCATCGACGTCACCCGCCAGGATCTGGTGTGCGGACGGCAGTTCGACGCCGCACTCGGCGGCCTCGACGATCGGCGCCAGAGCGAACATGGCGACGATCAGCGCGAAGAGCGCCGCCATCCACCGGGTTCTCGTCATCACGGACGCCATCGTCGCCGCCTAGCAGATTTCACTGTCTATCGCCATCAGGCAGTCAAATTGACCGACCCTTGGGGTCGATCGCAGCGCCAGATACTCAAGGGCTGCCGCTCAACCAGGGGCCTGAGCGACCAAGATTCATGCTCAGAGGGTTGGGGGGCGCAGACCCCCATTGGGTGCGCTTCTGTTACGGCGACGGTCTCACAGGTCGGTAGGCATTCGTTTTTACAACGGTCAGAAATCAAATCACTGATAATAAAAGAATTTTCTTCGGACTACGAATCTGGGGGGCGGGCGTTCGAATCGCTCCGGGTGCGCCATTTTCTGATTAATAACAGAAACTTGCTTGTCCTATTGGGGCAGCTAACGCGTGGTCGATCTGTAACGACACGCACGCTGCTGGCTTAGTGCATTGAAATTACATGAATATCCGGAATTTTTCACTCTCGCGCTCTCGCGCTGGGTTCTTGCCGCTTGACTCTCGACATCGAAAAAGGGGCATATTGGAGAACATAACAGGAACATTTGGTGCCTTCGACCTTTCAGATTGAGCAGTTGAAATCCCGTCTAGCCAAGCTGTCTCGGCATGAGACCGTGAGCGAGCCGGGCCGGTTCACGCTCGGGATGGACCGTGTTGATGCGTATCTGGACCCCGGACCTTGCCTCTTCTGCCTGCACGACGTTCATGCCGAAACCGCTGCCGATGCTGTGGCCGCCAACGCTTTTGCGCTGGGTCTTGCGTCACGTGCCACACGAGACCGGCCTCTGGTCTGGGTGTTCCAGAACCTTGCGTCGCAGGAGGCGGGCGGCTTGCATGGTTCGGGGCTGCACGAATGGGGCTTGCGGCCAGAAACCGTGCTGATCGTACGGGTGCGCGATGCTGCGGCCCTGCTGGCGGCGGGCGAGGAAGCGCTGAAGAGCGGAGCGGTCGGCGCGGTCCTAATGAGTGGTTGGGGCGAGGCGAAGGTCATGACCTTGACTGCCAGTCGGCGTCTGGCCTTGGCGGCCCGACGGGGAGGCAGCACAGCCTTTGTGGTGCGAGCGGCAGCGCCCACCACGCCCAGCGCCGCCGAGACCCGCTGGTCCGTGCGGGCAGCCCTGTCGACCGGGCTGGAGGCAGACGCACCGGGGCGACCGGCCTTCGTCGCCGCCCTAACCCGCAGTCGACAGGGGGCGGCGCCGACCGAATGGACGCTGGAGTGGGATCGTGACAACCACGCCTTCTGCGAGCCCGCGTCGGTACCTGGCCGTCTGGTTCCCATTCCTGTCGTCGGATCGGTTGCGACGCGAGGTATCGCGTCGAGGCTCCGCCGAGCCGGCTAACACAGGGTCTGAAGCTACCCCTGCCGTAGCGCTGGTCGAGAAGGTGCGGGGCGCATTGCGGCTGGCAGCGCTGAATCCGGAGGCGTGCGCTCTGGGCCTGACGCGCGGTATGACGCTGGCCGATGCCCAGGCGCGGACGCCCGACCTGAAGACGGTCGTGCATCGCCCAAACGCCGATCGGGCTCTGCTGGCCCAGGTGGTGGATGATTTCGGCCGGTTTACGCCGATGGTGGCTACCGATGGTGACGACACCCTGATCCTAGACGTCACGGGCTGCACGCATTTGTTCGGTGATGAAGCGGGACTGATCCATGCGATCGAGGCTCGCGCGGGGCGGATTGGTCTGGCCGTGCGCACGGCGCTGGCTGGCACGCCCCAAGCCGCGCGAGCCCTGGTGCGGTTCGGTCGCGGCGGGACGATCACGACCGGTCAGGATCGGATGGTGGTGCGCTCACTGCCGATCACGGCGCTGGAATTGGGTGCCAAGGACCATCAGGCCCTGACGCGAGCGGGTCTGCGTACTCTCGGCGATCTGGACGACCGCCCGACCGCGCCGCTGGCCGCCCGGTTCGGGCCCGATCTGCCGGTGCGGTTGGCGCGTATCCTAGGACAGGAGGATGTCCGGATCACGCCGCTAAGGCCGCCTGCGCCCTGCATCGTCGATCGCATCCTGTTCGAGCCTATCACCGAGACGACCGATGTCATGGCGGTGATCGACGACCTGCTGACCGAGGCCATGGCCTGGTTGGATCAGCGAAGGCTGGGCGGCCGGGCTTTCGAGGTCGCCTTCTTCCGCGTCGATGGCGCGACACGGCGGATCACTGTTCGGACAGGATGGGCTACACGCGACGCAGCGAGCGTGATGCTGTTGTTCAAGGAACGGCTGGCGGCCTTGGCCAGTCCGTTGGATGCGGGCTTCGGGTTCGACCAACTGCGCCTGTCGGTCCCTGTGACCCAGGTCCTGGCGCCGACACAGGCGGGATTCGAGGGCGAGCCCACAGGCGCCGAAGACCTAGACCGGTTGATTGACCGTCTGACGGCGCGTCTGGGGCCAGAGGCGGTCGGTCGGTTCGAGCCGGTGGAGTCGCATCTGCCTGAACGTGCGGCGCGTCTGGTATGGGCTGGGCGTCGTCAGGGCGAAACCGCCTGGCCTGCTCGCGATCCTGAATCCCCACCCCTTCGCCCGTTGCAGATGTTCGATCCACCCCAGCCGATCGAAACCATAGCCCTGGCTCCCGATGGGCCCCCAGCGCTTTTCCGTTGGCGGAGAGTCACGCATCAGGTTGCGCGCGCCGAAGGCCCTGAGCGTATCGGCGACGAGTGGTGGCGTCGGTCCGGACATCGAGCCCGGGATTACTACCGCGTCGAGGACCATGAGGGGCGGCGGTTCTGGCTATTTCGGGCGGGCTTCTATGGTGAGGAGCCCGAACCGCGCTGGTATATCCACGGGCTGTTCGCATGACCGACGGCAACTCTCCGCCCGCTTATGCGGAACTGGCGGCGGCCAGCAATTTCTCGTTTCTGCGTGGAGCCTCGCATCCCAAGTCGCTGGTGTTGAGCGCGATCCTGCGCGGCCATACCGGTCTGGGTCTGGCGGATCGCAACACGGTGGCGGGTGTCGTTCGGGCCTGGAGCGCATTGAACACCCTACGCGTAGAGGGATTGTCGCCGCCGGAGAAAGTCCGTGATGGTGGCGGGCCGGGAGAGACAGGTTTCGTCGAAGACCTGATGAACGATCCGGCCCTGTCTGACATGGTCGAGGCGCGGGCACAGGATTTTCGCCTGCTGACCGGCGCCCGTCTGGCTTTCAACGACGGCACGCCGGACATCATCGCCTATGCCGAGGATCGCGCGGGATGGGGCCGTTTGACCCGACTGCTGACGCTGGGCAACCGTCGGGCCGTTAAGGGGCAATGCGAGATCGGCATAAGCGACCTGCTGGGCGATCCCGAGGGTCTGTTGCTGATCGTCATACCCGAGCGACATCTGGAGGCCCTTCCCCCTCTTTTGTCTCGGCTGGAAGCGGCCGCGCCCGGTTCGGTCTGGCTGTCGGCGGCGATGCTGCGACAGGGCGACGACCGGCGCCGGCTGACCCGGCTGAAGGCGATCGCTAATGTCGCCGATGTGCCCCTGCTGGCGATCAACGACGTTCTTTATCACGACCCATCGGAGCGCGATCTTCAGGATGTCCTGACCTGTATACGCGAGGGCGTGACGATCGAGGCGGCGGGGCGGCGGCTGTTGGCCAATGCGGAACGCCATCTGAAGCCGCCGGCTGAGATGGCCCGGCTGTTTGCGGATGCGCCCGAGGCCCTGGAACAGACGCAACTTCTGCTGGACCGCGCCCGGTTCGACCTGAAAGACCTGACCTACAACTATCCGCAGGAGCCCACGCCGCCCGGCTGGTCGTCACAGGCCTATCTGGAAGACCTGACCTGGCGGCATGCCCAGATCCGTTATCCCGGAGGAGTGTCTGCCAAGGTCACGGATTTGCTGAACAAGGAACTGGCCTTCATTCAGATCCAGGGTTTCGCACCCTATTTCCTGACCATCCACGACATCGTCCGGGTGGCGAACTCGAAGGGGATACTGTGTCAGGGCAGGGGATCGGCGGCGAACTCGGCGGTCTGTTATGTGCTGGGCATCACTTGCGTCGACCCGGCCGAGAACGATCTTTTGTTCGAACGCTTCCTGTCCGACCACCGGGGCGAGCCGCCCGACATCGACGTGGATTTCGAGCACGAGCGTCGCGAAGAGATCATCCAGCATATCTATGATCGCTACGGCCGCCACCGCGCGGGGATCGCCGCGACCGTCATCCGCTATCGCCCCAAGAGCGCCATTCGCGAGGTCGGCAAGGTGCTGGGCCTGACCGAGGATGTCACGGCCCGGCTGGCCGCCAGCCAATGGGGTAGTTGGGGCGCGGAGATCGGTGATTGTCATGTCGAGCAGGCCGGGTTGGACCCCGCCAACCCGATGATTGGGCGGGCGGTTGCGATGGCGTCGCGTCTGCTGGGCTTTCCGCGTCATCTGTCGCAGCACGTCGGCGGCTTCATCCTGACTCAGGACCGGCTGGACGAACTCGTCCCCATCGGTAATGCGGCCATGCCGGATCGAACCTTCATCGAATGGGACAAGGACGACATCGACGATCTGAGGTTGATGAAGGTCGATGTGCTGGCGCTGGGGATGCTGACCTGTATCCGAAAGGCGCTGAACTTGATGCACGCTCACGACGACGCAGCCTACGAATTGCACACCGTTCCCAACGAACAGGCCGATGTCTACGACATGCTGTGTAAGGGCGACTCGATCGGCGTTTTTCAGGTCGAGAGCCGGGCACAGATCAACATGCTGCCCCGGCTGAAGCCGCGCACCTTCTACGATCTCGTGATCCAGGTCGCGATCGTGCGGCCCGGCCCGATCCAGGGAGACATGGTCCATCCTTATCTGAGGCGACGGGCAAAGCTGGAAGAACCGGAGTACTCAAAACCCGCGCCGCCCCATGACCCCGACGAACTGAAAAAGGTGCTGCACAAGACGCTGGGGGTGCCGCTTTTTCAGGAACAGGCGATGAAGGTCGCCATGGTCGCCGCCGAGTTCACGCCAAAGGAGGCCAACGGTCTACGTAAGGCCATGGGCACCTTTCGAGGCGACGGCACACTGTGGAAATATGAGGGCCGGATGGTCAATCGAATGGTTGAGCGCGGCTATGAACGTGACTTTGCCCAGCGGTGTTTCGACCAGATCAAGGGCTTCGGCTCCTATGGCTTTCCCGAGAGCCACGCCGCCAGTTTCGGCAAACTGGTCTACATCTCGTCCTTTATCAAATGCCGATACCCCGCCGCCTTCGCCTGTGCCCTGCTGAACTCCCAGCCGATGGGCTTCTATGCCCCGGCCCAGATCGTGCGCGATGCTCAGGAGCACGGCGTTGAAATCCGGCCCATCGACGTCAATCTGAGCGACTGGGACAACACGCTGGAGGGGCCGCCCGGATTGCTGGCGCTGCGGCTGGGCTTTCGTCAGATTGATGGGTTCCGCGAAGAATGGGCCAAGGCATTGGTCGTCGCACGCAGCAGATCGTTCGAAGGCGTCGAGGCCCTGGCCGGTCGCGCGAGCCTGCCGGGTTCTGCGATGCGCAAACTGGCCGACGCCGATGCGTTTCGCTCGATCGGCATGGATCGACGCGAGGCCCTATGGGCCGTGCGCCGCCTTCCCGACGATGCGCCCTTGCCGCTGTTTGCCGCCGCCGATGCCCGTGAACTGGGCGAAGAGGATGACGCCCGCCTACCTCGAATGGCTTTGGGCGAACACGTCGCAGCCGATTACCAGACCACGCGCTTGTCGCTGAAGGCCCATCCCATGGCGATCCTGCGCCCGATCTTCGCGGCAGAAAACACTCTGACGTGTGCCGAACTGGAGACGAGACGAAGCGGCGCCAAGGTTCGCACAGCCGGCGTCGTCCTGGTCCGGCAACGCCCCGGCAAAGGCAATGCCATCTTCATCACGCTGGAGGACGAGACTGGCGTCACCAACCTGGTGCTATGGGCGCGGATGTTCGAGGAATACCGTCGCGTGGTCATGGCGGCTCGGTTGATGGGCGTGGAGGGTGTGGTCGAGAAAAGCCCGGAGGGTGTCGTGCATCTTATGACGCACAGGGTGTTCGATCGCTCCGCTGAACTGGACCGGTTATCCGACGCGAACACAACAGAAATCACTCCCAGCCGTGCCGATGAGATCATCCGGCCTCAATATCCTCGTGAAACCGTTCATACCCATCCCAGGAATGCGCGGATATTGCCGGGATCGCGGGACTTCCATTGATTACGTCAAGCCGAAGGGCGGCTTGATAAGCCATAGGAGCATCCTCACGCTTAAATTTGTAGCTCATTGAAGATCACACCCGCTCCAAGGCCGGCCGTTACAGCCAAGAAGAAATAATCTTCTGAAGTTAATACTTATTTCTCCAGACTACGAATCTGGGGGTCGGGCGTTCGAATCGCTCCGGGTGCGCCATTTCCCCACAAATCTATCATTCGGGTAGATGGGCCGCGCTGCGAGTCCAGCCGACGGGCTGGCTGTAATACTGCCGGCAGCCGAATCCAGGTCTCTGATTTAGACGACATGCCCGGTTATAGGGTCCGAGACTCGTGAAGGGGCGTGATTCACGAGGACCGCATCCGGCGCCCCCAGCGACCACGACAGCTCAGGTCGGCGGGGCGTAGCGCCGCCGTCTGCATCGAACCTGCATGGCGCCTGCGCTGACAATCCATCGACGGCGCAACCGTTCTCGATGGCCATGGCGGAGAAGCATTTCCCGAAAGGGAGGCCCCATGCTTCACATACCCGTTCTGCCTCGATCATCATTCTGGCTCAGGGTCGCCGTCGGCGCCGCCCTGGTCGGCCTCGCCGACCTGCTGTTCTTCGCCCATGCCCCCGGTACCAGTCTTGGCCTGTTCGCCTTCGCGGTCCTGGGGGGCGCGCTCCTGGGTCGGAAAGACCTGCTGCAAGACCGTCGAGGCCGGGGCTTCGTCCTGGCCGGCGTCGCCTTCGCCCTGGTTCTGGCGGACCGGCCTGGGCTGCTGGCCTGGGCTCTGTTCGGGGTCTCGATCAGCCTCGGGGCGTTGTCGAGCCGGGCGGGGCCGAACGAGACGGCGTGGGGCTGGGCCCAAAGACTGGCGCTCCACTGGTTTTTTGCGCTGTTTGGCCCCGTGATCGACCTGTTCAAGGTCTCGCGGCTGAGGCGCGGTCGCGGCGGAATGTCCGCTCTGAACCTGCTTGGCCTTCTCATCATGCCCGTGGTCGGCGGCGGTGTCTTCCTCGCCCTGTTCTCGGCGGCGAATCCGCTCATTTCGAATGCGCTCGCCAACCTGTCCCTGCCGTCCCTGTCGCCCCAGAACGTCCTCCGCATCCTGTTCTGGTGCGCCGTCTTCATCGGCGCTCTGGGCCTGCTGCGTCCGCGCTGGCGCAAGCCCTTGCTCGCCCTGCCTGAACGCAAGATCGGAAAGCCTTCAGCCTTCCTGACCCGCACGATCACCCTGTCCCTGATCGTCTTCAATGCGGTCTTCGCGCTCCAGAACGGCCTGGACATCGCCTTCCTGTGGAGCGGCGCGCCGCTTCCCGGCGACATGAGTCTGGCCGAATACGCCCATCGCGGCGCCTATCCCCTGATCGTCACCGCCCTGCTCGCCGGGCTGTTCGTCCTGGCGGCGCTCCAGCCGGGTTCCGACACCGCGAACAGGCCGCTGGTTCGTCGTCTGGTGGTCGTCTGGATCGCGCAGAACATGATCCTGGTCGCATCCAGCCTGCTGCGCACCGCCGACTATATCGAGGCCTACGCCCTGACCCGTTTCCGCATCGCCGCGATGATCTGGATGGGGCTGGTGGCGGTCGGCCTGATGCTGATCTGCTGGCGCATGCTGGCCGGCAAGTCGGCGCACTGGTTGATCAACGCCAACGCCGCGGCCGCGCTGATCGTGCTGGCGGTCGTCAGCGTCGTCGACCTCGGCGCCGTCGTGGCCGGCTGGAACGTGCGGCATGCCAGGGAAGTCGGAGGTCGCGGGGTCGCGCTGGACCTCGGCTATCTCCATACCCTGGGCGCGCCCGCCCTCGTCTCTCTGGTCGAGCTGGAAACGACCCTCGACGACGCCGTCCTGCGCGACCGGGTCGCCGCCGTCCGCCAGGACATCCTGCTGAACGTCCGTCGGCGACAGAGCGAATGGCGCGGCTGGACCTGGCGCGACCAGCGTCGTCTGGATCGCATCGCCGCCCTGCAACAGAAGGGCGCCTTGTCGGCGCCGGCGCCGGGCGCCCGTCACTGGAACGGGCGGCTCATCCAAAGGCCGCCGCCCACCGCGCCGGCGCCCGTCGCCGCCCCGCCGCCTGTCCCGTTGACCTCGCGGACGGAAGGCTGAACATGGCCATCATGCAAAGCACCGTTCTGGTGGTCGACGACGACCCGCACATCCGCGACCTGCTGACCTTCGCGCTCCAGAAGGCGGGTCTGGCGACGCGGGAGGCCGCCGACGGCGAGGCCGCTCTGGCCGACATCGCCCTGTGCAGGCCGAACCTCGTCGTGCTGGACATCAACATGCCCCGCATGGACGGGATCGAGGCCTGTCGCCGGATCCGCGCCCAGGGCGATCTGCCGGTCCTGTTCCTGTCGTCGCGCGATGACGAGATCGACCGCATCCTGGGCATGGAGCTGGGGGCGGACGACTATGTGACCAAGCCCTTCAGTCCGCGCGAGGTGGTGGCGCGGGTCGCCGCCATCCTGCGCCGGATCGCGCGGAGCCCGCCCCCGCCGACGCCGGGTCAGTTCGCCTTGGGGAGCCTGGGCCTGGACGCGGACGGATGGCGGGCGACGTGGCGCAATATCGAGGTGCCGCTAACGGTGACGGAGTTCAGCATCGTGCGCACCCTGGCCGATGCGCCGCGCCGAGTCTTCACGCGGGACGCTATCATCGATCGGGTCCATGGCCCAGGCTTGGCCATGACCGACCGTACGATCGACAGCCATGTCCGCAACCTGCGGGCCAAGTTTGCAGCGGTGGGCGGGGCTGACGTGATCGAGACCAGACCCGGCATCGGCTACCAGCTTGGCCCCTGCCTGGGCGCGCCCGGGGCGCCGGAGGCGTGATCGCACGCTTGCGCGCCTTCATCCGCAATCACTGGCCGGCGCTCAGGCTTCGGACCATCCTGCTGTCCGTGCTGATCTTCGCCGGCGTCCTGCCGGGGCTCAGCGCCATCTTCCTGCGGGTCTATGAGAACACCCTGGTGCGTCAGACGGAGGCGGAACTGGTCGCCCAGGCCGTCGTCCTGTCGGCCGTCGCCGCCTCGGATTGGCCCGGCGCCGTCGTGGTTCCGCCCGATCCCGCCCGGCGCGACGATCCGGGTTACTACAGGCCCGAACCCGCGACGATCGACCTGGGGTCCACGCCGGTCTTGCCGGCGCGACCCTCGCCGCGCCCCGCGGCGGCGCCTGACGCAGGGGTGGTCGGGGTCGCCGCCCGGCTTGGTCCTGTCGTCGAGCAGACCAGCCGCACCACCCTGGCCTCGATCGTCTTGCTGGATCGCAACGGGACGATCGTTCTGGGCTACGGCCAGGGCGGCGGCCTGGCCGATCTGACCGAAGTGCGCTCGGCGCTTGCGGGCGAACCGCGAACGGTCCTGCGTCGCAACGACGCCTATCGCCCGCGCTATTCCATGGAATGGCTCAGTCGCGCAGCGGGCGTTCGTATCCACCATGCGCGGCCGGTGATGGTGAATGGCCGGGTCGAGGGGGTCGTCGTGGCGTCCCGCTCGCCCCGCGCCCTGTTCAAGGGTCTGTACCAGGACCGGATCAAGATCGGGCTGGGCGTCGTCGGCACCCTGGGGGTGATCGCCCTGCTGGCGGTTCTGGTGTCGCGCGGCATCGCCCGCCCGATCGAGGCGCTCAGCCGGGCGACACGCGATGTCGCCAACGGCGGCGGCGTGCTGCCCCCCGCGCCGGCCACCGCCGCCGTCGAAATCCGAATCCTTTATGAGGACTTCGGGCGGATGGCCCAGGCCGTCGATCGCCGCTCCCGCTATCTGCGCGACTTCGCCGCCGCCGTCAGTCACGAGTTCAAGACGCCCCTGTCCGGGATTCAGGGGGCCGTCGAACTGCTGCAGGACCATGAAATGGACCCAGGTCAACGTCGGCGGTTCCTCGACAACATCGCCGCCGACGCCCGCCGCCTTTCGGCCCTTGTGACGCGCCTGCTGGATCTGGCGCGCGCCGATATGGCGCGTCCCCAAGCCGGGCTTTCGGTCGACGTCCGCCTCCCGATCACGAAGGCGGTCGACGCCAGGTCAAGCCGGCTGGCGATCTCGGTGATGTTCGGGGACGAAACGCCCAGGGTGGCCGTTCCAGCGTCTACCATCGAGATGGTGGTTTCGACGCTCCTGGAAAACAGCCGCCAGGCCGGCGCGACGGCCGTCAGCATCAGGGCGGCGGCCCTGCCCGATCGGCTTGTCGTCACCCTGGCGGACGATGGTCCAGGCGTCGCGCCGGCCGACGCCGGTCGCGTCTTCGAGCCCTTCTTCACCACGCGACGCGGGGAGGGCGGCGCCGGCCTCGGCCTGTCCATCGCCCGCGCCCTGCTGGCCGCGAACGACGCCACCCTGGATCTGCTGCCTACGACCGAGGGCGCGGTCTTCGAATTGGTCATGCCGCTCGCCGAGCAATAGGTTTGGCCGTGCGACCGGGGGCCGGAACCGGGCCGTCTTTCGCGGACACGCCTTGTACGCTGCGGATCACCAGTCCCAGTTCAGCCTCGGCCGCCATCGGCGGAGGCGGATCGAAACCCGATCATGCCCCGCTTCAGCCGCGGGGTCCGATGCGGAAGCGGCGTTGTCCGCAGGCGCCCCGTCTCGAGACAGTGACGAACGGTCCATGCCGAATTGCGACAGGCCCGCACTCATGATCACCCGGAGCCGGTCTGCCGCCACACGCTTTGAGAGCCGCCGTATTAACGCTGTCTGAACCCGGTTCGATGTCAGATCAACCGCTTGCGTAGTCCGCGTCGACCAACCCCTTACCGCCTATGATTAATTTGTGTTAGTCATTGTAATGGATGGGTTTTTGCAATGAGCCGGTTTGCCCGATGTTGGGCCTTCTGGAGAAATCTCGTGACCACCAAGATCCTCATCATCACCGCCGTTCTCGGCGTCGCGACGGCCGGCGCCGCCCATGCTCAAAGCATCGGATCAGGCCAGTCGAACAATGCATCCGTCCGCTCGCAGCTGAACGCCACGATCACCGACGTGAACAATTCGGTTTCCGTCACCTCCGCCGCCATTTCCAACAGCGTGACCATCGACGGCGGCACGGCGGTGTCCCTGAACAACAATCAGAACGCCTGGGGCGGCGCGTCGTCCCAGCTGAACGCGACCATCGGCGATGTCTCCAAGGACGTCTCGGCGACGTCGGCGGCCATCGCCAACTCGGCGACGATCAAGACCTCCGACTGGGGCGGGGCGATCACCAACACCCAGGTCGCCTATAACGACCCCTCGGCCACGCTGAACTCCACCATAAGCGACGTGTCGGGCACGGTTTCGGCGACGGCGGCGGCCATCAGCAACTCCGCCACCATCGACTCGCGGCTGGGGTCCCTGAACTCGTCGCAGACCAATACAGCCGGGGTTTCCGCCATCGCCACCACGACCGTGCGTGACGTCTCGGGCGCCGTCACCAACACGGCGGCGGCCATTGGCAACAGCTTGACCGTGACCGGCTTCTGAATGGACAGGCCGGCGTCCCCGCGAAGGCGGCGTCGGCCCTTTCCGCCGCTTCACCCCGCTCTCCTTCCCGCTGAGATGACACACATCATGACCAAGACGCCGCTCTTGCCGCTCGTAATCCTGACCCTGTCCGGTCTCTCCGGGCGGGCCATCGCGCAATCCTCGACCGAGTCCGCCGGGGCGGCTTCGATGGAGGCCGGCTATGGCCGTTCCGGCGCCGTTGCGACCCAGACCTTCAACCCTGTCACGCGCGACGCCAACGGCAATCGGCTGGTCGTCAACGGCGTCATCGTGAACAGTCAGGCCGGCACGAGCGTCAGCTACGCCAGCACAGGGTCGAACACGCAGTCGGGCGCCGCCTATTTCGACAGCGGCGCGGCGGCGCTGGGCGATACGAGCAGCGCGACGGCCGTGGGCAACCTGGTTAACGTCTCCATCATCGGCCACGGCAACACCGTGGTGCTGAACAGCCGCCAGACCAACAGCGGCGACGTCAGCGCCAATGTGCGGAAGTCCGGCTCATGAGGCGGGCGGCGATCACGGGGATCGCGCTCGGCCTGGGCGCCAGGGCCGCGACGGCGGAATCTTCGGGCGGGATGAATCCGGGCGCGATCCGCGGCGCCCCCGCCACGGCCAATCCGTCTCCCTATTCCGCCGCCCTGACCTGCCTGTCGCGGCGGGGCCGCTGGATCGGCGGGGCCCCGCCCCGGGACTCGGGGGGGCGGATTTCCGACCTGAAGGGCCGGGGCGATCTTCATAACGGCCCCCACGGCTCGCCGGGCGCCCCGCTTGTTTCCCTCACCGCCCCTGCCCGCTCCCGCGCGCCCGTGGGCGAACGGCTCGACCACACCCCCCCCCCGGACAGAAATAACAATACAGG
>NZ_JMQR01000081.1:0-14011 GCF_000698025.1 Brevundimonas sp. EAKA
TGTGCTTGTCTCCACTATTACGTCTCTTTTTCTTTTTTTTTTTTTTCAAAGAAAAAGCCGGCATAGGAGTTCCCCGGGAGTCCGGGGGGCTGGGAGATGTGTAAAAGAGCCAGCCCCTGGGGGGCCGCGCCCGCCGCCGCCGGCCCGCAGCCTTACAAGCCCGCCGCTACAGACGCCCCGCCGCGCCAGACGGTGCAGTAGGCGCATCCGCATTGATGCGTAGCCTGACGATTTCCGGACGATAACCCTACTGGCGGATCATATCCCTCACGCCCAGATACAGGGCGACGATCATATCGAGGGTGTCCGCCATGATGGGCGAGGTTCTGTATATCGCGCACCGCCTGCGACGGGTGTTGATCCTGGTCGTGCCCGCTGCGGGGCTGATCTGGGTCGGCGCCGCTGTTCATCACTACATGGGCTGATCGCCGGTTTCGGTTGGCATGAGGGCCGGGCGCGGCTATCACCGCGCCTTCCCGATATCCGAGCCGCCGAACGATCATGTCCGACACGCCCCCCGACCGCCTCTCCGTCGATCCCTCCAGCCCCTTCCATGATGCGGACGTGCTGCAACGCGGCGTCGGCATTCGCTTCAAGGGCGAGGAAAAGACCAATGTCGAGGAATATTGCGTCTCGGAGGGCTGGGTGCGGCTGGCGCTGGGCAATCGGGTGGACCGCAAGGGCAAGGCCCTGACGGTCAAACTGCAGGGCTTGGTCGAACCCTATTTCCAGAACGGCTGAGTCTTTCTAGGCTGAGGCTCTTCCCCGAGTCTGGAGCCTGCCGATGTCCTTCCGTCTGCTGACCGTCAGCGCGCTCGCGCTCGGCCTCGTCGCCGCCGCTGCTCCGCTGGCCAGGGCCCAGGACGCAGTCACGGTGGAGCGCGCCATCGCCGTTCGTGACGCGGCGCTGACGTCGAACATCGCCCTGGACTATGTCACCCAGCTGACCACCCGCTTCGGCGCGCGGCCGGCTGGGTCGAATTCCGAGCAGGACGCCGCCGCCTGGGCCGCCGCCTATCTGCGCGCCCACGGCTTCCAGAACGTCCGCGTCGAAGAATTCCCGCTGGTCGGCTGGGAGCGGGGCGAAGGCTCGGCCGCCATCGTCGGCAGGAACGCCCAGTCGCTGGTCGCCGCCGCTCTGGGCCATTCGCCCGCCACGCCGCGCGGCGGGGTCGAGGCGGACGTGGTGCGCTTCTCCAGTTTTGAAGACCTGCAGGCGGCCGATCCGGCGACCGTTCGCGGCAAGATCGTCTATGTCGATCTGGGTCAGATGCACCCGATGCAGGACGGCTCGGGCTATGGTCCCCAGACCCGGGTGCGCGGCGCCGGTTCCGGCGTGGCGGCGGCCAAGGGCGCGGCGGCCTTCGTCATGCGCTCGGTCGGGTCAGACGAGGACCGCATGCCCCACACGGGCACGACCCGCTATGTCGACGGCAAGCCGACCATCCCGTCCTTCGCCCTGTCCGCGCCGGACGCCGACCAGGTCAGCCGGTTGATCGCCCTGGGGGAGCCGGTGCGGATGCACCTGACCTCGACCGCCCGCACCTATGAGACCCACAGCCAGAACGTCATCGGCGACCTGCCTGGCGCGACCCGGCCGGAGGAGGTCATCGTGCTGGGCTCGCACATGGACAGCTGGGATCTGGGCACCGGCGCCATCGACGACGGGGCGGGCGGCGCCATCACGGTCGCGGCGGCCAAGGCCATCGCCGACAGCGGCCGACGCCCCGCGCGCACCCTGCGGGTGATCTTCTACGGCTCCGAGGAAGTCGCCCAGCCCACGCCCCAGACCGGCAACGGCGGCGGCGTCTACGCCCGCAACCAGGGCGCCGCCCTGGAGAAACACGTGATCGCCGGCGAAAGCGACTTCGGCGCGGACCGGGTCTATGCGCTGCGCCTGCCCGCCGGCGCCCAGGGCTCGGACTTCCAGAAGGCGGCGACCCGCGTCCTCTATCCGATCGGCGTCCTGGCGTCGGACCAGGTCGAGACCGACGGCGGGGTCGATGTCGGTCCCATGGGACCGTTGGGCGTGCCCTTCTTCGGTCTGGCGCAGGACGGGACGCGCTATTTCGACCTGCACCACACCGCCAACGACACCCTGGACAAGATCGACCCGGCGCAGTTGACCCAGAACGTCGCCGCCTGGGCGGGCTTGCTCTGGCTGATCGCCGATTCCGACGTCGATTTCCGCGCCATGCGGCCGGCGACGACGACAGCGACGCCGGCCGCACACTAGGTCGCTTGGCCACACGGTCCGGTTCTGGCTATAGAGCCGGACCGGCTCGCGGGCGTGGCGAAACTGGTAGACGCAGCAGACTTAAAATCTGCCGGGCGCAAGCCCTTGCCGGTTCGACCCCGGCCGCCCGCACCAGATCTTGAAGGATCCATGCGTCGTGCCCGCCAGACCGGCGTCGAAGCGCGTTGGTCAAGTCAGAACGGAAAGAAGACCGGGATGGCGATCATCGCGGCGACCCAGGTGACCAGGTTCAACGGCAGGCCGACACGAACGAAATCCATGTAGCTGTAGCCGCCCATGTTGAAGACCAGCACATTGGTCTGATAGCCGAACGGGGTCGCGAAAGCGGCTGAGGCGGCCATCATCACGCCCACCAGGAACGGGCGGGGATCGACGCCCAGGCTTTCGGCCAGGGCCACGGCGATGGGGGTGATCAACACGGCGACGGTGGCGTTGGACAGGAGCTCCGTCGCGAACAGGGTCACGCCGTAAAGCACGATCAGCGCGCCCAGGGGTCCCATCGGCCGGATCACGTCGATCAGCCGGTCCGCCCCGGCGGACGCCAGGCCCGTCACCTCGATGGCGGTGCCGACCACCACCATGCCCGCGATCAGCAGCAGAATTTCGGGCCGCAGCCCGGCATAGGCCTCTTCGGGGGTGATGACCCTGAGCAGGATCAGCGCCACCGCCCCGGCGAAGGCCGAGGCCGCGATCGGGGCCCAGCCGAGCGCGGCAGAGGCGATCACCAGAGCGAAGATCGCCAGGGAGATCAGCGCGGGCCGAAGCCGGAAGGGGCGATCCGCCGCGCCGAACAGGGCGACGTCGCCCAGATGGGCGTCGCCCGAGCCGTCCGACTGGTTGCGCGATTCCCCCAGGCGCGGCAGGCCGAAGGGCAGGGCGCGACGGCGGCGTCCGGCCGCCTCCGCCTCGGCGCGGCGACGCGCGCCTTCCAACTCGGCCAGGCGCGCGGCCTGGGCCTCGTCCTTGGCCACCGACCGGCCCAGTTGCCGGGCGCCGACGAAATAGAGCCACAGGCCGCCGATCACGGCGATGAACAGGCCCACGGGCGTGATCTCGAACAGGCCGAAGACCGGCTGGCCCGCATTGCGAGCCATGTCGTTGACCAGCAGATTGGTCGAGGTGCCGATCAGGGTCAGCAGGCCGCCCATCACCGTCACATGGCTGAGCGGCATCAGGAACCGCTTGGGCGACAGCTGCAGGGACTGGGCGACGTCGCGGATCACCGGCGCCGCCAGCACCACCACCGGCGTATTGTTCAGGAAACCGCCGACGGCGCCGCACAGGCCGATGACGATCCAGATGCCCATGGCCCCGATCCGGGCCGCCAGTCGGGTGGCCTGGCGGATCAGCAGGCCCAACAGGCCCGACAGTTCGATGGCGTAGGCGATGACGAACAGGCCGGCCAGGGCGATGACAGCGGGGCTGGCGAAGGCGCTCTGCACCTCGACCGGCCGCACCACCCCCAGCAGCAGCAGGACGGCGGCTCCAGTCAGGGCGACGACATCGGCGCGAAGCTTGCCGTGGATCAGCACGCCGACCACGCCGATGAGCACCGCCAGGGCGGCGATCTGATCGAAGGTCATGACCCTGTGCAGACCGGTCTCCGTAGCTTTCGTCAACCTTTTTCGCACGATGGCCCCCGAAAGCGCGAACCCATGCTAGGGTGGATTCATGCTGGAACCGACCGTGTCGCCTCGCCCGTCGGTCGTCGCGCTTGCGGCGTCCCTTGTTTTCCTCGCCGCCTGCCAGCGCGAGGAGGCCGCCCCTGCTCCGCCGCCGGCCCCGGCCGTCAGCGCGCCGCCGGTCGTCGCCATCGGTCCCGCGCCGGTGCTGGACCGGACCGGGCTCTTGCAGGCCATGGATGTCGCGGCCTCGGCCTATGCCGCCGGCAAGGACCCGGGCGGGGCCACCCTGGCCGGTCGCCGCTTCGTCATCCGTCAGGCCTTCGGCTGCGCCGGGCCCGCGCCCGCGGGTCGGTCGACGGCTGGGGCGACGGGGGGCGACGGGCTGGCCGCCTGGTCCTGGGGCGACAAGGGCAAGAGCCTGAAACTGACCCTGGCGCCGGCCGATTGGACGGGTTCGCCGATGGTCGCGGGCGGGGCCGACAGCTGGGAAGCGGCCGAGGGGTTCTGGCTGCCGCGCCCGTGGTTGCGCACGGATGGCTGTCCGGGCGTTCCGAGCGATCCGGCGGCGGACGGCGCGAGGGCGGTCTCGCCCCAGACCTTTGGTCTGGCGGCCGTGTTCGAGGAAGACGGTTCGCGCCTCGGCCGCCGCAACGGCCGGGCCTATGAATTGACCGTCCGCGCCGAGGGCGACCAGGCCCCGGTCGCGCCGACGAACGGGTATCGACTGGTGCTGGAGGGGCGGATGACGGCCTTTGCGGACGGCCGCGCCATTCGTTGTCGCGCCGCTGGACCGGATCAGCGCCCGGTCTGTATCGGCGCGGTCCAACTGGACCGGGTCGCCTTCGAGGACGCCCAAGGCCAGGGGCTCAGCGAGTGGCGGCCGGGGTAAGGCCGGGTCTCGCCATTCGGCGGGGCCGGGTCAGGACGAGGATGGATCCTCGGGGGCGGCGCTACGGACGGACATCATCGTGGCGAGGCGATCCGCTGCGGCGGTCATCGTCTCTCGATCCATGCGCGAAAGGCCGTCGAACCGGGTCGTGAAATTCTGGCCCAGCAGGCCCGGCGACGCCGCCAACGCCTGGCGGCCAGGCTCGGTCAGGCGCGCGTGAACCACACGTCGGTCGATGCTGGACCGATAGCGGACGACCATCCCCTTGGCCTCCAGCTTGTCGAGAACGGCCACCACGGTGGGCGCCGACATGGAGACGTCGCGCGAAATGGCGCTGGTGCTCACCTCGCCCATCGCGCGGATCGATTGCAGCACAAGAAGTTGCGGCAGGGTCAGGCCTGTCAGCCGGGCGATCTCGCGCGACCGGACGTCGATCGCCTGGGCGATCCGGCGCACCGAGCGGAGCAGGGACGTGGACAGGTCTTCGGCCGCGTCGGGAGAAATATCGCTCATCCGGTTGAACTCTTTCGTGCACGAACCATTTGTACACGCTGCTTCCACAATTCAAGGAGGACCCATGTGCGGTCTTAGCGGCGAGATCAATTTCGATGGACGGCCGGCCGACGCCGGGGCTGTCCAACGCATGACCGATGCGCTCTCGCCCCGTGGACCGGACGGGTCCGGCATAGTGATGCGCGGCCCGGTGGGGCTGGGGCATCGCCGGCTGAAGATCATCGACCTGTCGGAGGCGGCGCAGCAGCCGATGGTCGACGCCGACCTGGGCGTGACCCTGGCCTTCAATGGTTGCATCTACAACTATCCTGAACTCCGCGAAGAGCTGCAGGGGCTAGGCTTCCGCTTCTTCTCGCACGGCGACACCGAGGTCATCATCAAGGCTTGGAAGGCCTGGGGCGAGGCCTGCGTCGAGCGATTCAAGGGCATGTTCGCCTTCGTCCTGCATGAGCGTGACACGGGCCGCACCGTGATCGCCCGCGACCGGTTCGGCATCAAGCCGCTGTATCTGGCCGAGAGCGGCCAGCGGCTGCGGTTCGCCTCGACCCTGCCGGCCCTGCTGGCCGCGGGAGACGTGGACAAGACCATCGATCCGGTCGGCCTGCACCACTACATGACCTTCCATGCGGTCGTTCCGCCGCCGCACACCATCCTGAAGGGGGTGAAGAAGTTTCCCCCGGCGACGATCCGGGTGATCGAGGCGGACGGGACGGCGAAGGACCGGCTGTACTGGCAGCCCGACATGACCCGCCATGCCGAGGACGCGGCCCTGACCGCCGAGGACTGGCGCGACCGTGTGCTGGACAGTCTGCGCGAGGCGGTGAAGCGCCGCATGGTCGCGGATGTGCCGGTCGGCGTGCTGCTGTCGGGCGGGGTCGACTCCAGCCTGATCGTCGGCCTGCTGGCGGAATTGGGCCAGAAGGATCTGATGACCTTCTCGGTCGGCTTCGAGGCGGCCAATGGCGAGAAGGGCGACGAGTTCGTCTATTCCGACCTGATCGCCAAACACTATGGGACCAAACACCACCAGATCTTCGTGCCGCACCAGCGGCTGATGGAGGCCCTGCCGGGGACGATCGGGGCCATGTCGGAGCCGATGGTCAGCTATGACAATGTCGGCTTCTATCTGCTGAGCCAGGAAGTCTCGAAACATATCAAGGTGGTGCAGTCGGGCCAGGGGGCGGACGAGGTCTTTGCCGGCTATCACTGGTACCCGCCGATGCTGGAGACGGCCGACCCGGTCGAGACCTACGCCAAGGCCTTCTTCGACCGCAGCCATGCGACGCTGAAGACCCAGCTGAACGGCGCATACATGGCCGACACCGACGTCAGCCGGGCGCTGGTCGAGGCCCATTTCGCGCAAGGCCGCGCCGCCACGCCGGTCGATCAGGCCCTGCGTCTGGACAGCCAGGTGATGCTGGTCGACGACCCGGTGAAGCGGGTCGACAACATGACCATGGCCTGGGGTCTGGAGGCGCGGGTGCCCTTCCTCGACCACGAGCTGGTCGAGCTGGCCGGCCGGATTCCGCCCGAACACAAGCTGGCCCAGGGCGGCAAGGGGGTGCTGAAGGAGGCGGCGCGTCTGGTGATCCCGTCCGAGGTGATCGACCGCAAGAAGGGCTATTTCCCCGTCCCCGCGCTGAAATACATCCAGGGCCCCTATCTGGAGATGGTGCGCGAGGCCCTGACCAATTCGGCGGCGCGCGACCGGGGCCTGTTCGACAAGGCCTATCTGGACATCCTCTTCGCCAATCCGACCGAGCACATCACGCCGCTGCGCGGGTCCGAACTGTGGCAGGTCGCCGTGCTCGAGATGTGGATGCAACAGCATGGCGTCTGACATCCGCCCCGAACGATCCAAGGCGCACCGGCTCAAGCGGCTGCGTCATGAGGGGCTGAAGCCGCCGGTGCGGACGGGGGAGGGGCCCAGCCCCAACGCCGTGCTGGACTGCGGCTGGGGGCGGCTGCTGTTCGCCCAGACCTTCGACACGGCCGAGCCGCTGGTCGACGCCCTGCGCGCCGAGGGGCCGGACCGCCGCGACATCGCCTTCTATGTCCGTAATCCGCATGTCTTGCTGGCCCAGGCGCCGCAGGAGCTGTTTCTGGATCCGTCGCACACCTATCGGCTGGAACTGGCCACCTATCGCGCCAGCCGCCGCCAGCCGAGGGGGTTCACCGTCCGGCGCCTGACGTCCGAGATGGACGCCCAGGCGGTCAACGACATCTACGCCAAGCGCAAGATGGTGCCGGTCCCGCCGGACTTCTTCTGGTCGCATCGCGATGACCGGACCCTGACCTATTTCGTCGCCGAGGACACGACCACCGGAGCGGTGATCGGCACCGTGACGGGGGTCAATCATGTCCGCGCCTTCGACGATCCCGAATGCGGTTCGTCCCTGTGGTGTCTCGCCGTCGATCCCCAGGCGACCCAGCCGGGCGTCGGCGAGGCCCTGGTCCGGCGTCTGGCCGAGCATTTCAAGACCCAGGGCCTGGCCCACATGGACCTGTCGGTCATGCACGACAACGATCAGGCCATCGCCCTGTACGAGAAGCTGGGGTTTCGCCGCGTGTCCTTCTTCGGGGTCAAGCGCAAGAATCCGATCAACGAGGCCCTCTTCGTCGGTCCGACCGACGACCATGACCTGAACCCCTATGCCCGGATCATCGTCAACGAGGCGCGCCGGCGCGGCATCCATACCGAGATCATCGACGCCGAGGGCGGGCTGTTCCGCCTGAACTGGGGCGGCCGGTCGGTGCGGTGCCGCGAGAGCCTGTCGGAGCTGACGTCGGCCGTGGCGCTCAGCATCTGCGACGACAAGCGGATGACGCGGCGCATCGTCGAGGCGGCCGGGGTGCGCGTGCCCGAGCGGATCGACCCCGGCGACCCGTCCGCCATCGACACCGCCCTGGCCAGGTTCGGCGCCCTGGTGGTCAAGCCCGCGCGGGGCGAGCAGGGCCAGGGCGTCGCCGTCGGCCTGACGACGATGAACGAGGTCCAGACGGCCCTGGTCCGCGCGCGTCGCATCTGTTCGCAGGTGCTGATCGAGGAACAGGTCCAGGGCGAGGACCTGCGCCTGGTGGTGATCGACTACAAGGTCGTGGCCTGCGCCCTGCGTCGCCCGCCGCGCGTCGTCGGCGACGGTCGCTCAACCCTGCGCGCCCTGATCGAGCATCAGAGCCGTCGCCGCGCCGCCGCCACAGGCGGGGAATCGACCATTCCCATCGACGGCGAGACCGAGCGGACGCTGGCCGAGGCCGGCTATCGGCTGGACGACGTTGCGCCGGAGGGGGCGGAGGTGCTGGTGCGTAAGGCGGCCAATCTGCATCTGGGCGGCACCATCCATGATGTGACGGAGGAGGTGCACCCGACCCTGATCCGCGCCGCCGTCGCCGCCGCCCGCGCCATCGACATCCCCGTCACCGGCGTCGACCTGATGGTGAAGTCGCCGCGCGAGGCCGACTACGCCTTCATCGAGGCCAACGAACGCCCCGGCCTGGCCAATCACGAACCCCAGCCGACGGCCGAGCGGTTCATCGACCTGCTGTTTCCCCTGTCCGCCCCGACCTCGGCGCGCGCCGTGGTCCGGGCCGACGTCTGAAGGAGGCCCCTTGGCCCGTCCTGCGATAGACCTAGACTACCTCAAGTCCCGCCTCGCCGACCTGCTGAACACGCCCAGCCCCACCGGCTATACGGACGAGGCGGTGTGGCAGTTGTGCCGCGAGCTGGAGCGGCTCGGGCTCGACTATGAGCTGACCCGGCGCGGCGCCATCCGGGCCCGGCTGCCGGGCCGGACCGCCAAGCCCGCCCGCGCCATCGTCGCCCACGTCGACACCCTGGGCGCCCAGGTCAAACAGGTGAAGGACAATGGCCGGCTGGAGCTGGTGGCCATCGGTCACTGGTCGTCCCGCTTCGCCGAGGGCGCGCGGGCCACGATCTTCTCAGAGGGCGGCGCCTGGCGCGGGACCATCCTTCCGCTGAAGGCCTCGGGCCACACCTTCAACGAGGAGGTGGACACCCAGCCCGTGAGCTGGCGCCAGATCGAGCTGCGCATCGACGCCGTGACCCACGGGCGTGACGACACCCTGGCGCTTGGCGTGGACGTCGGCGACATCGTCGCCATCGACCCTCAGCCCGAGTTCATGGACACCGGCTTCATCGTCTCGCGCCATCTGGACGACAAGGCGGGGGTCGCCACCCTGCTGGCCGCGCTGGAATGCATGATCCGGGAAGAGCGCATCCCGACGGTCGACACCTGGTGGCTGTTCACCATCGCGGAGGAGGTGGGGCTGGGTGCTTCGTCCGTGCTGATCCCGGACGTGGCGGCCATGGTCACCGTCGACAACGGCACGACCGCGCCGGGCCAGAACTCGTCCGAGTTCGGCGTCACCATCGCTATGGCCGACCAGACGGGCCCGTTCGACTGGCACCTGTCGCGCAAACTGGTTCAGCTGGCGCGCGAGCATGACATCCCGCACCAGAAGGACGTCTTTCGCTATTACCGCTCGGACTCGGCCTCGGCGCTGGAGTCCGGCGCCGACATCCGGACGGCCTTGGTCACCTTCGGCATCGACGCCAGCCACGGCTATGAACGCATCCACGAAAGCGCGTTGACGGACCTGGCGCGCCTTCTGGTCGCCTATGCCGAAAGCGACGTCGAGATCGGCCGCGACGCCAAACCGCTGAGCGGCGTCAAAGGCTTCACCCACCAGCCGGTGGATGAAGATCACGACTAGTTTAACCGCCGTCGCCCTCAGGGGCGCTCTTGGCTCTCCGAGCCCTTGGGAGAGGGAGATCCATCTCCACGTCCTCGCAGGAACAGGATTGCGGCGCCTCCGACCAATATGAGGCCGGCCAGGCTGGTGGCGTAGGCGGCGCCCACGAAAAAGGGCAGCCAAGGCAGATCGACAGCGCCGAAATTCTTGAACAGCAGCAGCGCCACGCTGCCCAGATAACCGGTGGAGTCGGCCACATAGATCAGGAAACCGGCAGTCGCGACCGTGCCCGAATAGGCGATCATCCGGTCGAACAGCATGGCGTTGAAGGGGGTATAGGCGAGGTACAGGCCCGCGCCGCCGGCGATCATCCAGACGATCGGCGACAGCAGGCCCTGCTGAAAGGCGAGGGTCGAGGCGCCCAGGATGGCGAACCCGGCCAGAATGACGCCGTGCATGAACAGCAGGGCCCGGCCGTTGTTCTTCACCGCGATCAACACGCCCATCGCCACCAGCGACAGGGCCGCCACCGGCCCTTCGCTAGCGGTGAAGACCGAGGCGGCGTCGCCGTAGCCCAGCGCCTGCCAGATTTCGGCGGCGAAGTTGTCGCGCAGGTCGCGGAAGGCCGTCAGCATCACATAGGCGGCGACCAGCAGAAGCAGCACCGGCCAGTGCGCGGCCAGGAAGGCGGCGCCCTCCCTGGCCATCATCGGCCGACGCGCCACGCGCTCGGCTTCGTCAGCGGGACTGGGCGCGGGCAGGGTGGCGAGGGCCAGCACCGAAACGGCCAGCAGAGGCATGAAGACCACCCCGACGGCCGCCGGCATCCAGAACTCGCTGACCTGCCAGTTCTCCATCAAGGCCTTGCCGACCGATTTCACGACGCCGGAAGACAGAATGAAGCTGGCGCACAGGATCGCCCCCAGCACCTCGCTGGTGCGTCGCCCCTCCATGAAACCGAACACGAGGCCCCAGATCAGACCGAGCGGCAGGCCGTTGAGGAACAGGGCCGCGACATTCCATGGCGCAGGCACGACCGCGAACAGAACCAAAGCGATCCAGGAGACGCCGATCAGCAGGATGATCGCGGCCGCTCGGCGTTCGGGCCGCATCTCCGCGATCACCTTGATCCCGATCAGCTTGGACAGGGCGTAGCCGGCCACCTGCGCGATCACGAGGGCGATCTTGTAGTCCAGGGCGAAATCCCAACCGGCCACGACATCGAAGGTCGCGGCCGTGAAGGGTTTGCGGAAGGCGTACATGGAGAAATAGGCGCAAAATCCCGCCAGGCCCGCGAACGCCACAAAGACAACGGGGTTGGCCTTCGCCAGCCAGAGCCGCATCCGATTCATCGTTTGACATCATCCTGTTGCACCCGCGTGGTCTAGACCACTGCTGCGACGCTTGAATGACGAGGATGATGGGATGATGGGACGGTACGACGTCGCCGTGGTGGGGGCGGGAATCGTCGGCCTGGCCTGCGCCCTGGCCGCTGCACGGCGCGGCCTTTCGGTGGTGGTGATCGACCGTGACGCCCAGGCGAACGGCGCCTCGATCCGGAACTTCGGGTTCGTCACCGTCACCGGCCAGCCGCGCGGCCGGGTGTGGCGCCGCGCGCATCGCAGCCGCGCCGTCTGGGACGAGGTCGCGGGCGAGGCGGGGGGGCCGATCCTGCAACACGGCCTCTGGCTGCCCGTACGCAGGCCCGAGGCCGCCGCCGTGCTGGAAGCCTTCATGGCCACCGAGATGGGCGAGGGCTGTCGGCTGATGACGCCGGACGAGGCGCGGGTCCGGTCGCCGGAGACGACCGGACCCGACACGGTCGCCGCCCTCTGGAGCCCTCATGAATTGCGTGTGGACTCCCGCACGGCCATCCCGCGACTGGCCGCGTGGCTGGAGGGGCGTTTCGGGGTCGAGTTTCTGCGTCAGACCGTCGTCCAGGCGGTCGAGCCGCCGCGCGTCGTCACGGGCCGGGGCGTCGTGGAGGCCGCGCGGGTGGTGGTCTGTCCCGGAGACGATCTGGTCAGCCTGTTCCCGGATTGCCTGGCTGACGCCGGCCTGGCGCGCTGCAAGTTGCAGATGATGCGGCTGGCGTCGCCCGGCGTCGACTTGCCGGCGCCGGTCATGTCCGACCTGGGTCTGGTTCGCTACGGCGGCTACGCCGACTTGCCGGAGGCCGCCGCCCTGCGCCCCCGGCTGGGGGCGGGGGCAGGCCCGGGCCCCGCCGGGGGGGGCGCCCGGGGCGGGCCCGGCCCCCGCCGACATCCCCGCCCGGCCCGCCCCCGCCGCGCCGGCCCATCTGGCCGACCACCGCGCCGACCGCATGCCCGCCCGACTGGCGCTGCAGTCGGCCGAGGCCCTGGCCGACGCGCTCTGCGCCGTCGCCGACGCCGTGGACCGCTGCGAGGGACCGGACGGCCACTGCGCCGATCCGTCGCGCAACCCCGCCCTGGGCCGCGCCGCCGCCACCGCGCGGCGTCGCGGCGCCACCGACGCCGACATCCTGCGCGCCGTCGATGGCGAACGTCCGGCCCTGGCCCTGCGCCCCTTCCACGAAACCCCGCCCCTGATCGCCCTGGCCGACCGCACCCAGATCGCCGCCGGCGCGCCCGAGGCCCTGCGGGCCGCCGAATCGGCTCTGGACGGCGGCCTGATCGCGATCTTCTCTCCCCGCGACGCCGAGGCCCTGGCAGAGCGCGCGGTCGGTCGCGCCCTGCTGGACCTGTCCGCCGTTGCAGCCCTGGACGGCGGAACCTTCGACCTGTTGCCGGATCTGACGCGTCTGTGGACCGTGGCCCTGGATCTTCAGGCCGCGAGCGCCGCCATTTCCCTGGGGCTGGAGGGCCTTTCGGCCGCCCTGATCCCGGCCGGCGGCGACCTGGCCGCCCGGGCCGAGGCCCTGGCGGGCCTGACGGCGGTCGTGGCGGCTCAGACCTCGGTGGAACTGGCCCAGTTGCGCGGCCCCTGCGCCGAATGGGACGCCCTGAAGAGCCAGGTCGCCGACGCTGACCGCGCCCGCCGCGCCCGCCTGAAGTCCAATCCGGATCCTCTCGCCGCCGTCGCCCTGAAGCGGATCGGCAAGCTCGGCGCGCCCCGGCGTCATGCAACCGTCGGCCTGTTCGTGGACGACGCCGAGGCCCGGCTGCGACTGGGCCTCGGCGGCCCTTCGGTCATCGATGTCTTCCAGACCGCCGACGGCCAGATCGGCCGTCGCCTGGCCGCGCCCCTGGCCGCCGCCCTGGCCCGCGCGGGCGGCGACGTCCAGGCGGCCGAGCGCCGGCTGTTCGGCCGTCGCACCCTGGTCGAGGCGCCGGGCGTCGATCACGCCGCCCTGCGCGCCTTCGGCTTCACCGACATCGAACTGGCCGCCGTCGAACAGGCCCTGGCCGGGGCCGACGGCTTCGACGCCGTCTTCACCGCCCCGGTGCTGGACCCCGGCTTCATCCGCGACGTCCTGGGGCTGGAAGACGGCGACGGCCCGTTGCTGAACCTGCTGGGCGTGCCCGAAGAGGCCGAGTTCGCGGCGGCGCGCTGGGTCTTCGGCCACGGCGATCTGACGGATTGGGCCGAGGCGCCCGCCGCCGTCGCCGCCCTGCTGGCCGATCCGGCAGGCGTCGAGGCCGACCTGCGCCGCGCCGTCGAACCGTTCAGCGACGCGCCGGACACGGCCGTGGACCCCCTGGACGGGCGCGCCACCGCCGCTCAGGCCGCCCGTCGTCTGGCCCAGGCCGCCGCCGAGGGCCGCCGCGCGGTGCGGCTGCGTCGCGCGCCTCCGCCCCCCGGCCCCCTGCTGGGGATCCGGGCCGGCCCGACCCGGGCGGCCCGGGGGCCGGCTTTCCCCCCGCCTCCGGGGGGGGCCGGGCCCTAGTCTTCCTCGGCGACCCGTGGCCGCCGCTCAGCGACAGTGAAATCGCCCTTGTTTCGGCGCGCGGCATGGGCGGACCCGCCGGGCTGCTTGCTCAGGAGGTCCTGCGCGCGCTGGAGCGCGGGCCGACTCACGCATGACGAATGCTT
>NZ_JMQR01000082.1:0-13809 GCF_000698025.1 Brevundimonas sp. EAKA
GGCCTGACCCTGTCGGGCGCCGGCGGCGCAGGCGGGGGAGGCGTGGTTCGACTCACGGCCGTCGGATGAGCCGGCGGCTGAATCGACCCGAGCCTGTGGAGGTGCTGGAGCCCGAGGTCTGGGACGCACCCGACAGACTGAATGACACGGCCTGGCGCGCCCAGACCGGCTTTGACGGCCGGTGCGCGACCGAAATCTTCGACAAGGAGGATGAGGAATGACGAGATCGACGACGCCGGATCCGATCCGGCCCCAGAACGGAACCCTGGCCGAGGGACGCTGGCTGTGGCGCAGGCTGTACGCCTTCGCCGTCAGCGTCGGCCTGTGGCTGCTGTTGATGCGGACGGTGGCGCGGATGCCGGCCGAGATGCTGCCCAAGATGACCGATGGGCTGATGGGGCTGCTGGCCTTGATCCTGGTTCTGTATCTGGTTGCGCCCACGGCTGAGCAACTGGTGGCGCTCATCGCCAATGCGCGGGTGCGGTTGACGGGAGGCCGGCCATGAGCGGCCCGTTGTCCGTTCGCTCAAGGGCGCGATTGAAGGGGGTGCATCCCGCCCTGGTGGCTGTGGTCGAGGCGGCGGTCGCACGCAGCCCCGTTGATTTCATGATCACGGAGGGGCTGCGATCGCCTGAACGGCAGGCGGCTCTGGTCCAGGCCGGAGCCAGCCGGACCTTGAGGTCTCGCCATCTGAGCGGCCACGCCGTCGATGTGGCGGCCCTGGTCGACGGACAGGTCCGTTGGGACTGGCCGCTGTATGGACGCATCGCCTCGGCCTTCAAGGCGGCGGCTGTGGAGCTGAAGACCCCCATCGTCTGGGGCGGCGACTGGAAGAGCCTGCGCGACGGCCCGCATTTCGAACTGGACCGAAGGAGCTTCCCATGAGGGTCGTGTCCATCCTGAAGGCGCTGACGCCGCTCGGCTGGCTCGCCGTCGCGGGTGTCGTGGCGGGGTTGGCGGCGGCGCTTCTGGGTGGTCTCGGTTTCCGCTGGGACCCGCTGGGCCTGCAGCAGCGCCGGTTGGCGGCGGCCGAGGCGCGGGCCGCGTCCGGGGAACGTGACGCCCGGGCCCAGGCGGCGGCGCGTCGTCTTGAGAGCGAGGGGGCGGACGCACAGTTGCGTCGTCTCGATGATTTTCAACAGCAGCAGACGGCGGCGGCGCGCGCGACCGCGACCGCCGTCGCACAGGCCAGGAACGCCGATGACGCCGAAATCCCTCTGGAAAGCCGCCGCGCCGACCGTCTGCGCGCTCATGACCGCGAGCTGTGCGGGCTCGCTACCGACCTCGACGGTTGCGCCGGTGCGGCTCAGCCTGCCCGAGGCGGCGACGCGGCCGTGCGCCCTGGCGGTTTTGCCGGCTGAACCCACAGCCGCAGACCTGGACGCCGCCTATGTGCAGCGCGGCGCCCAGATCCTGGCCTGCGACGGGGCGAGGCGGTTGGCGGTCGAGACCCTGCTGGCGGAGCGGGCCATGCAGGACGCCCGGATCTCGGAGGCGGCGAAAGAGCGACCCTGACCGCAAAGCGGCAAAAACGACTCGGCAACTTCTGCCGCCATGCGACGGAAAATGCCGGGCCAGCGTGCGGCTGACTTTGAAAAATTCAACAAAATCAGCAGTTCATCTCGGTTTTCTCGCCGTGCCAGCCTGGCCCCGCCTTTGCTCTTAGGAGGGCGGAGCAAAATGCTCCCGAGGCCAAAACGGCGTCGTACATGCACAGAAGTGAAGAGGGCAGCCAAAATGGCGAGCATCAATACGAATTACGGCGCAGCAATTGCGCTCCAGAACCTGAACAAGACCAACGCTCAGCTGGAAATGACGCAAAATCGCGTCAACACCGGCATGAAGGTCTCCTCCGCCAAGGACAGCGGCGCGATCTACTCCATCGCGACCGGCCAGCGCGCCAACATGGGCGCCATGGAATCCGTGCGGGCGTCTCTGCAACGCGGCCAATCCATCGTCGACGTGGCCCTGGCCGCGGGCGACACCGTGACCGCCGCCCTGGAAGAGATGAAGGGGCTGGCTGTCAGCCTGGCCGCCTCCACCGGCGCAGCCCAGACCTCCTACTTGACCGAATTCCGTGCGCTGGGCGCTGAAATCACCTCGTCCCTGGCCGGCGCGACCTTCGACGGCGTCAATCTGTGGACCGGCGCGACCGCGACGAACCTGATCAAGGACGTCAGCGGCGGCACCACCGCCATCGGCTTCACGGTCGCCGGCGGCATGGCGGCGGACACCGACATCACCACCATCACCAGCCAGACCATCACCGCAGCAGCCGCGACGACGGCGGTCGTCGATGCGGCCATCACCAAAATCACCGGCGCCCTGTCGACGCTGGGCACCCAGTCCAAGTCGGTCGGCCGTCAGGTCACCTTCGTCAACAAGCTGCAGGACGCTACCGAGAACGGCATCGGCAACCTGGTTGACGCTGACCTGGCCAAGGAAAGCGCCAAGCTGACCGCCCTGCAAACCAAGCAACAGCTGGGCGTGCAGGCGCTGTCGATCGCCAACTCGGCCAGCCAGACGCTGCTGAGCCTCTTCCGGAACTAGGGCGGCCTTCAGGCGCGTCTCCTTCAGGGCGCGGTCGGTCGCCGTCCGCTCCACCTCTTTAGGCTCAGCTCGGCAAGATTTGCCGGAGCGCGGGCTGTAGTGGGCAAATATTGCCGGGCATCCAGGGAGGGTAAATCAATAGTAAACGCGACTTTTCAATAGGTTACGATGATATTTCGCCGTCGCCTCTGGCCCGGCAATTGCTTCTTACCCACCGAGCAAAAAGCTCCCTTCGCCAAAATGGCGTCGGATCTCACGAAGTGAAAGGAACGCCAAAATGGCGAGCATCAATACGAACTACGGCGCGTCTATCGCGCTGCAAAACCTGAACAAGACCAACTCGGAGCTGGAGCGGACGCAAAACCGCATCAACACCGGCATGAAGGTCTCTTCGGCCAAGGACAGCGGCGCGATCTTCTCGATCGCCACGGCTCAGCGCGCCACTGCTGCGTCCCAGGATGCGGTCCGCTCGGGTCTGCAACGCTCCCAGTCGATCACCGACGTGGCGCTGGCCGCCGGCGACACGATCACGACCGCGTTGGAAGAGATGAAGGGTCTGGCGGTCAGCATCCAGGCCTCGACGGCCGGTTCCAGCGCCGAGACCTCTTATCTGGCGGAATACAACGCTCTGAGCCTGGAAATCACCTCTGCGATCTCCGGCGCCTCGTTCGACGGCGTCAACAGCCTGACGACGCCTCTGGGCGTCGCCGGCGTGACTGACGTCAGCGGCGGTAGCAAGGCTCGCGCAGACGCCACAACCGCCAAGATCGATACCGCCATCTCCACCGTCACCGGCGCTCTATCGACGCTGGGCACCCAGTCCAAGTCGCTGGGGCGCCAGATCACCTTCGTGAACAAGTATCAGGACGCGCTTGAAGCCGGCGTGGGCAACCTGGTTGACGCTGACCTGGCCAAGGAAAGCGCCAAGCTGACCGCCCTGCAAACCAAGCAACAGCTGGGCGTGCAGGCGCTGTCGATCGCCAACTCGGCCAGTCAGACGCTGCTGAGCCTCTTCCGCTAAGGCCCGGAGGCCCGGTCGTCTCGACCGCCGGGCCATAGGTCTTGAACCCCGAGCAAAACGCTCCCGTCGCCAAAACGGCGATGGCCATCACGAAGTGAAGAAGGAACGCCAAAATGGCGAGCATCAATACGAACTACGGCGCAGCCATCGCGCTGCAAAACCTGAACAAGACCAGCTCGGAGCTGGAGCGGACGCAAAACCGCATCAACACCGGCATGAAGGTCTCTTCGGCCAAGGACAGTGGAGCGATCTTCTCGATCGCCACCGGACAGCGGGCCAACGCCTCCGCTCAGGATGCGGTCCGCAGTTCGATGCAGCGCGGTCAATCGATCGTCGATGTGGCCCTGGCCGCCGGCGACACCATCACTTCCGCTCTGGAAGAGATGAAAGGCCTCGCGGTCAGCATCGCCGGATCCACCGGCGCGGCAAAGACGTCTTACGAGGATGAGTTCAAGGCTCTGGGTGTGGAAATCAAGTCCGCTCTGGACGGCGCGAGCTTCGACGGCGTCAACCTGCTGACCACCGCCTCCGGCGCGACCACCACGGTCCGCACCGGCACGGGCGCGACCGACACCAAGGTTCTGGGTACGGCCGCCGCTCTCAGCGCCAATACCGACCTGGCCAAGTTTACGGCGGCGACGCCGGCTGTCGCCGACTTCACGACCGCCAACGTCGATCTGGTCGTTACGGCTGTCACCAGCGCCCTTTCGACCATGGGCACCCAGTCCAAGTCGCTGGGGCGCAGCATCAGCTTCACCAACAAGCTTCAGGACTCGATTGAAGCCGGCGTGGGCAACCTGGTTGACGCTGACCTGGCCAAGGAAAGCGCCAAGCTGACCGCCCTGCAAACCAAGCAACAGCTGGGCGTGCAGGCGCTGTCGATCGCCAACTCGGCCAGCCAGACGCTGCTGAGCCTCTTCCGCTAAGGCCCGGAGGCCCGGTCGTCTCGACGGCCGGGCCATAGGTCTTGAACCCCGAGCAAAACGCTCCCGTCGCCAAAATGACGACGGCCATCACGAAGTGAAGAAGGAACGCCAAAATGGCGAGCATCAATACGAACTACGGCGCAGCCATCGCGCTGCAGAACCTGAACAAGACCAGCTCGGAGCTGGAGCGGACGCAAAACCGCATCAACACCGGCATGAAGGTCTCTTCGGCCAAGGACAGCGGGGCGATCTTCTCGATCGCCACGTCGCAACGCGCCGCCGCCGCGTCCCAGGACGCGGTCCGCAGCTCGATCCAGCGTGGTCAATCCATCGTCGACGTGGCCCTGGCCGCTGGCGATACGATCACGAGCGCGCTGGAAGAACAGAAGGGCCTGGCGGTCAGCATCGCCGGATCCACCGGCGCCGCCCAGACTTCGTATCTGGCGGAATACAACGCCATCGGCACGGAAATCGCCAGCGCGCTGGCGGGCGCCACCTTCGACGGCGTCAATCTGTACAAGGCGAACGCAGCCGCCATCACCGTGCAGACGGGTCCTTCGACCTCCTACACGCTGAAGGCCATCGCGGGGGCGGACACCGCCGTGGCGACCACGACGGCGGCCGTGGCCGGCGACGCGGCCACTATCGTGGCCACGGTCGACTCGGCCATCACCGCCTTCACCAGCGTCCTGTCCGATTTCGGCACCAAGTCGAAGTCGCTGGGACGCAGCATCACCTTCGTCAACAAGCTTCAGGACGCTCTTGAAGCCGGCGTGGGCAACCTGGTGGACGCCGACCTGGCCAAGGAAAGCGCCAAGCTGACCGCCCTGCAAACCAAGCAACAGCTGGGCGTGCAGGCGCTGTCGATCGCCAACTCGGCCAGCCAGACGCTGCTGAGCCTCTTCCGCTAAGAATGATCGGTCGGGACGGCGCTCGCCGTCCCGACCCTTCGCTCTCGTTCAAACCTAGAAGGGCGCGGTCCATCCGCGCGAGGAGCCATGGTAGACAATGTCGCGAGCGTACCGCCGGTAAAGATTTTTGCTTCCGAAAACACCGACCTCGCAGCCTATTCGCCTCCAACCAAGCCGCAGTCGCCAAAGTCCGCAGTCGAGGAAAAGGGCGAGTCCAGCAACTACCGCCTGACCATCGAGACGGCTGAGAACGGCCGCTACATCTATACGATCAGCGACCCGGTTACGGGCCAGGTGGTGCTGAAACTGCCGCGAGAGGTGGTTCAGGATCTGGCCAAGGACCCGGACTACAAGGGCGGAAATCTGCTGAAGACCTCCATCTAGCGAGGTCTTTCAGTCAAGCGGACCCAACGTCGCCGGCTCGCCGGGCGGCGCAAACATGCTTTCTCCGCCGTTAACCATACGCTCACGACTCATGGTTAATCCTGCAGGGAACAGAACGTCCGGGGCTTGAAGCCATGACCACCAGCATCCACACCAATACCTCGGCGATGATCGCCCTGCAGAATCTGAACCGCACCAGCGACCAGCTGGCGTCGACGCAGAGCCGGGTGAATACGGGCCTGAAGGTCCAGGGCGCCAAGGATAACGCCGCCGTCTGGGCTGTCGCCCAGGGACAGCGCGCGGACAAGGGGTCTCTGGAAGCCGTCACGACCAGCCTGAACCGGGCGACCTCGATCGCCGATGTCTCCCTGGCCGCGGGCGAACAGATCTCGGACATTCTGCTGGAAATGAAGCAGAAGGCGACCGCTGCAGCCGATCCTAGCCAGAGCGCCGCGACGCGCGCCTCCTATGACCAGGAATTCCAGGCGCTGTTGAAGTCGGTGCAGTCCTTCGCCGACAACGCGATTTTCGACGGGGCCAATATTCTCGACGGCGCCGCCACGACCGACATGACGTTCCTGGCGAGTGCGGACGGCAATGAAACCATTGCGATGAAGCGTCAGAATCTGACGCTTGTCGGCCTGGGCCTGGCGGCCAACTCGTATGACTCGAACAAGGCGACTGCGGCGATCGACGCCTGGACCGACAATGCCGGCACGCCAGAAGACGAGACCCTGCTGAACGCCGCCCCTGATCTGCTCACCCAGGAAAAAGCCAAGTTCGCGCTGCAGCGGATCGACGACGCCATCACCGTGGCCAGTTCACGACTGTCCGAACTGGGGGCGCAGGCCAAGCAGATCGAACGCCACACCACCTATGTCGGCAAGCTTTCGGACTCGCTGGAAGCCGGCATCGGCAATCTGGTCGACGCCGACCTGGCCAAGGAAAGCGCCCGTCTCCAGGCCCTGCAGGTGCAGCAACAGCTCGGCGTCCAGGCCCTGTCGATCGCCAACCAGGCGCCGCAGATGATCCTGTCGCTGTTCAAGAACTGACGTCGCGGCTTAAGACTTCGTTATCGGGCTCGGCCGCACTGTAATCGCCGGAGCCATGTGAGATGATCAACAACAGCTATCTGCTGGGTCTCTACGGGATCACGACGGACACCGGGTCGCTGATCGGCTCAAACACGCCTGCAGCCAAGCCAAAGAAGACCCAGCCCACGGCGCCCTGGGCTTCGACCGCGTCGGCGACTGCGCCCAAGGCCAGCGAGCTGGTGCGGGCGGCCCTGGCGGGACGAAACATCATAAACGAAGGTTCGGTCGAACTGGACCTGTCGGGCGCGTCCAGCGACTATCGCAAGATGTTCGCCCTTTATCAGGGACTGAACAGCCTCAGCGCCCTGGCGGATCGGGCGAGCGTCAAGGGATTGACGGCTGCGGAAGCCGCACAGGTGTCGAAGCGCTTCAGCGAGGGATTGGCCGAGATGTCGGCCTATCTCAAGACCGCCGACTTCGAGGACGTCCGCCTGGTGCAGGGCGTGTCGCAGACCAAGGTCAAGACCAGCTATGCGCTGGAGCGGGCGCCGACGACCTTCACGACCGCACCGCTTCACCAGGGCGTCGCCACAAGCCCGGTCGCCGCGTTCGAAGGCGACGTCAAGTTCTCGATGACGGCCAAGACCGAGACCGGAAGCCAGACCGTCGCCATGGACCTGTCCGAGATGGGCTCCACCGAACGGTCGATGGTCAATGTCGTCAACTATATGAACGGCAAGCTGGAGGCGGCCGGCGTCGCGACGCGGGTCGGGACGCAATACATCCCCGCGGAGCCCAAGACGATCAAGTCCGGCGACAAGACCATCACCCTGCCGGCCGGGCCGGACCAATGGGCTCTGAAGGTCACGAGCGGCGCGGGCGAGAAGGTCAGTTTTGCGGCGGTCGATACGTCCGACGCCGTCTATGTGACCCAGGGCGTCGGCAAGGCCGGCGCGGGACAGATATTGAAGTTCCAGGCCGACGGCGGCGCTGCGCCCGCCGCGCAGCAGGGCGTAAACGATCCCTTCTGGGTCGAGGGCCGGGTCGGGCATACCGAGATGCCCGAGGGCGTCGAGGCGGTGCGAGCCAGCGCCGTGGCTCCGGACGGTTCGGTCTGGGTCGTGGCCGATCTGAAGGCCGGCGACGCAGCCCAGCCGATCAAGGGCACGCGCGACGTCGCCCTGATGAAGTATGATTCCGCCGGCAATCTGATGCAGACCAAGCTGTTGGGGGCGGCGTCCAGCGCGAACGGCTTCTCCATCGCCATCGACGACGATGGACGCGTGGCCCTGGCCGGTTCGGTCACAGGGGCGCTGGTGCCGGGCAAGAGCGGCGACAGCCCCACGACCGCCGATAGTTTCGTCACGCTTTTCGATGACTCCGGCAAGGAACTGTGGACCCAGCGCCGAGGCGCCAAGGCCGCCGACGAGGCGACGGAGGTCAGTTTCGGCGCGGACGGCGTGGTGTATGTGGCGGGACGGTCCAAATCGGCCATGTCGGGGACTGTGGCCCTGGGCGGATGGGATTCCTATCTGCAGACCTTCCAGGAAAAGCCCCTGACCGTGACCGGGCCGATCACCGGGGTGAACGCCTCCACCTTGCAGTTCGGCAGCGCCGGCGACGATTCCGTCCAGGCGATGACCGTGTCCGGTTCAGACCTCTATACGGCCGGGGTCGAGAACGGGAAGGCCATCGTGCGGCGCTTCACCCTCGATGCAGGGGGTGTGCCGACCTTGGCCTCGACCCGCGACCTAGGCTACGCCAGCGGTGAAATCGCGGGCGTATCGGTGGAAAACGGCAAGGTCGTCGTGACCGGCCATACCAATAACGCCGCGCTGGACATCGGCACGGTGACCAACGCCCACGCCGGCGGCAAGGACGTGTTCGTCGCCACCCTGTCGGCCGATCTTCAGGCTTCGGGCAGCGACCGGCTGACCTATTTCGGCGGGGCGGGCGACGACACCGCCGCCGATGTCGAAATCAAGAACGGCAAGGTCTGGATCACCGGCACGAACCGGGCCGAGGGCGCGACCAAGGACAGTCCGACCCAGGGCTATCTGGCGCGTATCGACCTGGCGACAGGCGCGGTGGAGCAGAACAAGACCTGGCGCGCCGCTGACGACCAGGCCAAGCCGACCAGTCTGAGCTTCGCCGCAGGCGGTTCCAGCGTGCTGGACCGGCTGGGGCTGCCGCAGGGCGAGATCATGCAGGCGGACTCCAAGCTGCTGACCGTCGGCACCGCCGCGCGGGTCGGGGATCAGTTCAGCATTTCGCCGGCAGGCGGCGGGCGGGCCGTCACCGTGACAATCGAGGCCAAGGACACGCTGGAGACCCTGGCCAAGAAGATCGTGAACGCCTCGGGCCGCCAGCTGGACGCCAAGGTGGTGACGGACCTGAAGGCCGTACCCGTCACCCAGCGGCTGCAGATATCCACGGCGGCGAACCGGGAAGGGGCTATCATTTCGTCGGGCGCCGTCGGCAAGGACGCCCTGGCGGCCCTGGGTCTGACCCCCGGCTTCGTCAGCCCCGTCAAGCCGGACAAGGATGCGCCAAAGACCTTCGGTCTGAATCTGTCGACCCTGTTGAACCTGAACGATCCGGCCTCGATCAAGGCGGCGAACGAGGGCATCGCCCAGGCGATGACGGCCGTCCGGTCCGCCTACAAGTCGCTGGCGCCCTCGACCGGGACGATCACCAACACCCAGACCGGAAAAGGTTCATCGACCGCCTACTACCAGACCCAACTCGCCAACTTCCAGGCCGCGCTGAGCCGCCTGTCGGTCTGATCGGCGTCATGCGCGCCTAGGCGGTTGACGCCCGGCGTGCGTTCCGGGTTATTGGGCGCTTCAGTTGCGAAAGCCCCTCATGGCCCTTCCGAACGACAATCGCGTCATCATCGCCATCGGCGCCGGTCTGGTGATCATCGCCGCCGTGGTGCTGGCGCTCATCTTCACCGGCGGCGGCGACAAGACGCCGGAAGCCCCGCCGGCCGCGAGGGGCGGTCTGACCGTCGACCTGGCCGACGCCCCGACGCTGGAGCCGACACGCGAGTTGCGCTGCTTCGTGGACGGCCAGTTCGTGGGCATGGCGACACTGGCCGTCTGCGCCCAACGCAACGGCCTGGCGACCGACGCCCTGGATGTCGGCATCGACGAGACGGGCGCCCTGGCGGCCGCCCCCACCGCCGCCTTCGCCCCGCCGCCGGAACTGCCGCCGGTCGAGATGGCCCAGGCCGATCCCCTGCCGAGCCCGGCTCCGGGCGCCGCCGCGCCCAGCAATCCGGCGCCCGCGCCGTCCGCCGGCGCCCAGTGCCTGCGTCACTCCGGTTCGGACTGGCGCGTCCTGTCCAGCGGCATGAGCCTGAACGCCTGCGTCCAGGCCCTGTACGCCGGCACCTGCGTGCGTCCGGGCGACGCCCAGTACGGCCGCTGGGGCGACACGACCCTTCGCCTCGTCCCGCGCCGGGTGGAACAGTCGGGCGACAACAGCCGTTTCCGCACTCTGGCGGAGCAGGACCGCAACTGCCAATTCCCGGGTCTGAACTGATGCGCGTGCTCGCCCTTTCCATCATCGCCGCCGCCGCCGTCCTGGCGGCGTGCAGCAACCAGCCGAAGTTCGAGTTCGAGCCCGGCGTCTGCTATTTCGTCGCCACCCCGGACGGTCAGCCGCCGCGCCTGCAGAAGATGGGCGAGAACGTCGCCCAGATCGAACTGTGCGCCGGCCAGCTGGAAGAAATGCGTCTGCGCTTCCTGCGCATGGGCGGCTCGAATCAGGAGGTCGCGGGGGCCTATCAGGGCCGCTTCATCTTCGTGGACCGCGAGGGCGTGAAGTTCGGCAAGACCCTGACGGGCAGCCGTTTCTTCGCCATGGCCCGCACCGGCGACGGCCGTCTGGCCATTCCCGGCGCCATCCAGCGCGACGAGACGGGGCGCCCGATCGCGATCGCCGCGCCGCAGCCCGAGACCAAGTAGGGCCCGGGCTGTCGTAGAAGAGACTTGCGTGACGTGAACAAAGGTGGAACATTTCGTTAATCCACCGGTTTGGCGGGTCTGATGTCGAATGCGGCTGGCGGTGATCGGCGGCGGCTCTAAGACATCCGGCTGAATTACGGAGTGGGCGAGGGACTCGCCGCTCCCTACGAGAAGGAAGTTTCCATGGCGGGCAGCGTCAACAAGGTCATTCTGGTCGGCAATCTGGGCCGCGATCCCGAAATCCGGTCGATGCCGAACGGCGACCGCATCGCCAACCTGTCGATCGCCACCTCGGAAACCTGGCGCGACAAGTCCTCGGGCGAGCGCAAGGAAAAGACCGAGTGGCACCGGGTCGTCATCTTCAACGACAACATCGTCAAGGTGGTCGAGAACTATGTGAAGAAGGGCTCGACCGTCTATATCGAGGGCGCGCTCCAGACTCGCAAATGGACCGATCAGCAGGGCGTCGAGAAATATTCGACCGAGATCGTGGTCAGCCGCTTCAAGGGTGAACTGACCATGCTGGGCGGCCGTTCGGAAGGCGGCTCGCAAGGCGGCGGTTACGGCGGCGGGGAGGGTGGTGGTCGCGGTGACGACGACTACTCCTCGGGCTTCTCCACCGGCGGCGCCAACAAGCCGAGCGGCCCGAAGGAAAGCTACGACCTGAACGACGACATTCCGTTCTAAGGTCGATCCGAACCAACCATGGGGCGGGGGCCTTACAGCTATCGTGAGGATCCCGCCGTCCCGGCCTTCCCGGACGACCGACCCCTGGTCCTGTTCGACGGCGACTGCGCCCTGTGCTCCGGCTCGGCGCGCAAGATCCTGAAGGCCGACCGGGTCGGGCTGTTCCGGCTGGCCCCGACGCAGTCGCCGTTGGGGCAGGCGCTGTTGACGCATTACGGCGTCAGCCCCGACGACCCCGCCACCATGCTGCTGATGCAGGATGGCGTGGCGCGCGAACGCTCCGACGCCGTCCTGGCCATCGCCGCCCAGCTGCCTGCACCCTATCGGTGGGCGATCATCGGTCGGATCGCGCCACGGTTCATTCGCGACCGCCTGTATGACTTCGTGGCGCGTCGCCGTCGCCGGTTTCCCGGTTCGACCTGGTGCGCCCTTCCTCCAGCGGGCGTCGATCTGAAGGATAGAGTGCTGGGATGAGCGGTCGCGTGCTGGTGCTGGGCGCCAACGGCTTCATCGGCTCGCACGTAGCGGCCGCCCTGTCCGCAGAGGGCTGGCGCGTGCGGGCCGGGGCGCGGCGCGTCGCCGAGCCGTCCCGACGCGCCCCGAGCTTCGACTGGGTCGCGGCCGACTTTTCAAAACTGACGACGGCCCAGGCCTGGGCGCCCCTTCTGGACGGAGTTTCGGCCGTGGTGAACTGCGTCGGCGTCTTGCAGGACGGCGGCGGCGACAGCACACGCGCCGCGCACGTCGACGGTCCCCGCGCCCTGATCGCGGCCTGCGAGGCGGCGGGCGTCCGGCGTCTGGTGCATATCTCCGCCGTCGGCGCCGATGAAGCGGCGGGCACCGACTACGCCCGCACCAAGGCGCAGACCGAACGGCTGGTCGCTGACAGCTCGCTCGACTGGCTGATCCTGCGGCCGTCGCTGGTGGTGGACCGGGCGGCCTTCGGCGGCACGGGTCTGATCCGCGCACTGGCGGCCTTTCCTCTGTTCAGCCCCGTCGTGGGGGGCGATCAGACCTTCCGTCCGATCCCGCTGGGCGATCTGTGCGCCGCCATCGTCGCGGCCTTGAAAGCGGGCGCCCCGTCGCGTCAGTCGCTGGACATGCCGGGGCCGGAGGCGGTGACCATGGTCGAGACGGTGCGCCTTTATCGAGGCTGGCTCGGTTTGAAGCCTGCGCCGGTCCTGCCTGTGCCCCGCGCCTTGGCTGCGCCGGCCCTGGCCGTCGGCGACGTGCTGGGTCGGCTGGGTTGGTCCTCGCCGATCCGCACGACCGCGATCAAACAGATGGACTACGACGTCTCCGGCCACGACAGCGGCTGGGCCGAGCGTTTGGGCGTGTCTTCGCGCGGCTTTACGCGTTTCCTGGCCGAGACCCCGGCTTCGGTCCAGGACGTCTGGCACGCGCGGCTGTGGTTCGTCCGCCCGATCTCCATCCTGACCCTGGGCCTGTTCTGGCTGATCACGGGCCTGATCAGCTTCGGGCCGGGCTGGAACGGCGCCGTCGCCATTCTGCACGAGGGCGGCTACGGCCGCTGGGCCGGGCCGGTCGCCGGGTGGGGCGCCTTGCTGGACGTGGTTCTTGGGCTTGCCCTGTTCGTGCGGCCCTGGACGGCGCGGGTGGCGATCTTCATGTGTCTGGCGACCATCGGCTATCTGATCGCGGGCACGCTCAGCCTGCCGCACTACTGGATCGATCCGCTGGGGCCGTGGCTGAAGGTCCTGCCGATGATGGCGCTGTGCCTGTTCGTGGCCGCAACGGACGCCCGCCGATGAGTCTCTATTTCGCGTTGAAAATCATCCACATCCTGTCCGGCGCCGTCCTGTTCGGCACAGGGGCGGGCATCGCCTTCTTCATGCTGCGCGCCCACGCAACCAAGGACGCAAAGACGGTGGCCGAGGTCGGCCGCATCGTGGTCCTGGCCGATTTCGTCTTCACCACCAGCGCCGTGGTGGTCCAGCCGATCAGCGGCCTGGGCCTGATCCATCTGCAGGGCTGGTCCCTGACCAGTCCCTGGCTGCTGGCGGCCTATGGGCTTTATGTCTTCGTCGGCGTCTGCTGGCTGCCGGTCGTCTGGATCCAGTACCGGATGATGAAGCTGGCCGAGCAGGCGGCAGGGCAGGGGGCGGCGTTGCCGACCGCCTATCATCGTCTGTTTCGCTGGTGGTTCGGCCTGGGCTGGCCGGCGTTTGCGGGCGTCCTGGCCATCTACTGGCTGATGGTCGCCAAGCCTGAATTTTAAGCCGGAAACCTAAGCTCATTCAAAGTGAGCCGACGCGAGGCCTGCGCCGTGCGATAGACGGGTCATGACCGCCGCCACCCCCGCCC
>NZ_JMQR01000083.1:0-13781 GCF_000698025.1 Brevundimonas sp. EAKA
GTGCGGGTCAGCCGGTCCTCGGCCGAACAGCGGCGGGGGCGAGCGGGACGGACCGAACCGGGCGTCTGCTATCGCCTGTGGGACGAGGAACAGACGCGGGGGCTGGGTCCGCATCAACGGCCGGAGATCCAGGAGGCGGACCTGACCGGTCTGGCGCTGGACCTGGCGCGCTGGGGCGCGCGGTCGGTCGAGGGGCTGGCCCTGCTGGACCCGCCCCCGGCCGGGGCCATGGCGGAGGCGCGCAAGGTGTTGAGCCGTCTGGGGGCGCTGGACGCCGAAGGCGGCCTGTCGGATCATGGACGACGTCTGACGCGCATCCCGCTGTCGCCGCGGCTGGCCCATATGGTCGCCGTGGCCTCGGACGCCGGGGACGCCATGACCGGCGCGCGGATCGCGGCGGTGCTGAGCGAACCGGGCCTGGGCGGGTCGGGGGTGGATCTGGCGGATCGTCTGGTCGGGCTGGAACGGGATCGGTCGCCGCGCGCGCGGGATGCGCTGAAACTGGCCGACCGCTGGGCGAAGGCGGCGGGCGGCGGCAAGGGCGAGACGGTCGAACCGGGCCTGTTGCTGGCCGAGGCCTTTCCCGAACGCATCGCCAAGGCGCGCGGCAAGACGGGCGAACTGTTGCTGGCCAGCGGGCGCGGGGCGGTGCTGGACGCGACCGATCATCTGGCGCGAGAATCCTGGCTGGCGGTGGCGGAGCTGGGCGGAGGCGAGGCGCGCGACCGGGTGCGGCTGGCGGCGGCGCTGGACGGGACGCGGATCGAGGCGGACCTGGGGCGGTTGATCGAGATCGAGGATCGGCTGGTCAAGGAGCCGTCGGGCCGGATGGTGATCCGACGCGCGCGCCGCATCGGCGCCCTGGTGCTGGACGAAAAGGTGATCGGGGCGCCGGACGCCAAGACCATGACGGCGGCCCTGCGCGCCGAGATCGAGGCCGAGGGCCTAGGCGCCCTGCGTTGGGGCGAACAGGCGACGGGGTTGCGGGCGCGGCTGGCATTTCTGCACGGGTTGGATGCTGGCTGGCCGGATGTTTCGGACGCCGCTCTGCTGGAGGCGCGGGCGGACTGGCTGTGGCCGGTGTTGGAGGGGGCGAAGTCGCTGGAGACGATCAGCGACGGGCGGCTGGCCGAGGCGTTGCGGGGGCTGGTTCCCTGGGATCTGCAGCGCAAGCTGGATGAGCTGGCGCCCAGTCGGCTGGACACGCCCCTGGGGTCGGCGGGGATCGACTATGGCGCCGAAGGCGGGCCGCGCGTGGAGATCCGGGTGCAGGAACTGTTCGGCGTCGTCACCCATCCGACCGTCGGCGGCGGACGGGTCCCCCTGACCCTGTCGCTGCTGTCCCCGGCGCGGCGACCCGTTCAGGTGACGAAGGATCTGCCGGGGTTCTGGGCCGGGTCCTGGGCGGCGGTGCGGTCGGACATGCGGGGCCGTTATCCGCGCCATCCCTGGCCCGAGAACCCGGCCGAGGCCCAGCCCACCAACCGGGTCAAGCCGCGCGGGACCTGAGCGCCGGACTTGACCGCGCGGGACGGGCAAAGCATTGGCTTTGCTCCCAAGCAGGATTTCACCGTGTCTGACGCAAAGATTGTTTCGCCGACCGCCCGGAAGGGGCGGGTTCTTTTCGCCAGCCTGATCGGCACCACGATCGAATTCTTTGACTTCTACATCTACGCGACGGCGGCGGTGCTGGTGTTTCCGAAGCTGTTCTTCCCCGGCGCCGATCCGACGACGGCCATGCTGTCGTCCTTCGCCACCTTCTCCATCGCCTTCTTCGCGCGGCCGGTCGGCGCCCTGGCCTTCGGGCATTTCGGGGACCGGGTCGGGCGCAAGGCGACGCTGGTGGCGGCCCTGATGACCATGGGCGTGTCGACCGTGGCCATCGGTCTGTTGCCGACCCATGCCTCGGTCGGGATCATCGCGCCCCTGTTGCTGGCCCTGTGCCGGTTCGGGCAGGTGCTGGGTCTGGGCGGCGAATGGGGCGGGGCCGTGCTGCTGGCGACCGAGAACGCCCCTCCGGGCAAGAAGGCCTGGTTCGGCATGTTCCCGCAGTTGGGCGCGCCGATCGGATTCATCCTGTCGACCGCCTCCTTCATCGTCCTGACCTCGACCATGAGCGAGACCCAGTTCGAGGCCTGGGGGTGGCGCATCCCCTTCCTGGCCAGCGCCATCCTGGTGTTCGTCGGTCTGTGGGTGCGGTTGAAGATCACCGAGACGCCCGAGTTCCAGAAGGCGGTGGATCGCAACGAGCGGGTCAAGGCGCCGGCCGTCACCCTGTTCGCTCATCACAAGATGGCGCTGTTTCTGGGGACGTTCAGCGGGGTGACGACCTTCTCGCTGTTCTATCTGATGACCGTCTTCGCCCTGGGCTGGGCCACGACGGGCATGGGGTACGAGCGGGCGGACATCCTGCCGATCCAGTTGATCGGGGTGCTGTTCTTCGCCGCCTTCATTCCGGTGACGGCCCTGCTGGCGGACAGGTACGGGCAGGTGAAGGTGCTGATCGCCTCGTCAGTCGGGATCGGCCTGTTCGGCGCCCTGTTCGCGCCCCTGTTCGGCGCCGGTCTGACCGGACTGCTGATCTTCTTCGCCCTGGGGTTCGGGCTGATGGGCTGCACCTATGGCCCCATCGGCGCGGCCATGGCGCGGCCCTTCCCGACGACGGTCCGCTATACGGGGGCGTCCATGGCCTTTAATCTGGCGGGCATCGTCGGGGCGTCGCTGGCGCCCTATCTGGCGACCTGGCTGGCGCAGAACTATGGGCTGGCGGCGGTCGGCGGTTATCTGGCCCTGTCGGCGGTGGTGACCATCCTGGCCCTGTGGGGCATGGGACGGGTCAGCCCGGAGACCGAGCTTTAAGCCTCGTCCGTGGCGGCGTAGACCATGATGCCCGTGGCGATGGCCAGGTTCAGGCTGTCGGCCCGGCCGCGCATTGGGATCTTGACGTTGACGTCGCAGGCGGCGGCCAGTTGGTCGGTCAGGCCCGCCTGTTCATTGCCCATCAGGATCAGCGACGGCTTTTGCATCACCGCAGAGCGGTGGCTGACGGTCGCGTCCAGGCGGGTGCCGACGACGCTGCCGGGCCAGGTCTTGCGCCAGGCCAGGAAGGCCTCGGGGTCGGTCCTGGTGATCGAGACGGCGAAGACCGAGCCCATGGTCGCGCGAACGGCCTCGACCGAATAGGGATCGACGCAGTCGCCGATCAGGATGACGCCGCCGCAGCCGGCCGCGTCGGCGGTGCGGATGATGGTGCCCAGATTGCCGGGATCGCGCACCTGTTCCAGGGCCACCCAGCAGGGCGCCGAGGCCGGATCCAGGCTGTCCAGCGGGGCATAGGCCTGATCGAACACGCCCAGCACGGTCTGCGGATTGTCGCGGCGGCTGATCTTTTCGAGAATGGCGTGGGTGACGATGATGATGTCGCCGCCGGCCTTGCGCGTCTCGGCCTTGGCCCGGTCCAGCAGGGGGTGGGGGCGAGCCTCCTCGCCGACCAGCAGCATGCGCGGCGCGCGGCCCAGGTCCAGGGCCTCGCCGATAAACTTCAAGCCCTCGGCCAGGAAGGCGCCGGTGAGGTCGCGTTCCTTGCGCATATGCAAGGCGCGGACGCTCTTGATCGTGTCGTTCGTCAGGGAGGTGATGACGCGATATTCGTCTCGGGCGCTCATCGGCTCCACCGCGCGAAGAAGGACAGGCCGATGGCGCGGGCGTCCGGGCCGTCTTCGGACAGGGCCAGTTCGCCCCAGTCGATGCGGCCGCCGCGATCATGCGTCGCCTCGGCCATCAGATGGGCCAGGGACAGGCCCGAGACCCGGGCGGCATAGGCGTTCAGCAACAGGAAGTCTGCGTCGTCTGCCAGCAGGGCGGCGCAGTCCTTCAGCAGGAGCGGCATGTCCTCGAACAGGCGCCAGACCTCGCCGGTCGGGCCGCGCCCGTATTTTGGCGGGTCCAGGATGACGCCGTCGTACTTGGAGCCGCGACGAACCTCGCGGGCGACATATTTGCGGGCGTCTTCGACGATCCAGCGGATCGGGTGCTGGGACAGGCCGGACTGTTCGGCGTTTTCGCGGGCGTAGGCGACCGATTTCTTCGAGGCGTCGACGTGGGTAACTTCCGCACCGGCGGCCGCAGCCGCCAGGCTGGCGACGCCGGTGTAGCCGAACAGGTTGAGGATCTTCGGGGCTCTGCCGGCTTCGCGCGAGAAGGCGCGCACCCGGTTGTCCAGCCATTCCCAGTTGGCGGCCTGCTCGGGGAAGAAGGCCAGATGGCGGAAAGGGGTGAAGCGGCCGGTGAATTTCACGTCGCGCCATTTCAGGGGGAAGGCGTCGACGGGGCCGTGCTGGTCGAACTTCCAGCGGCCGGAGTCTTCCTCCTCCTGCTGGGGATCGAAGGTGGCCGTGGCCTTGTCAAAGGCGGTCGGATCGCGCGGGGACCAGAAACACTGGGGCTCGGGGCGGACCACGGTGTAGCGGCCGTAGCGCTCCAGCTTCTTGCCGTCGCCACTGTCCAACAGGGCGTAGTCGGACCAGCCGCGGGTCACGAGGGTTTCGGGGGTGGGGGAGAGCAGGGGCGCCATTGTGCGGCTGATAGGCGGTCAGGCGGCCTCGCGTCCAGCGTCCACCGTCATCACGGACGTGCATTCGGCGTCGATCTCGGCGTCGTGGGCCGTCTTGTCCCATGCATAGGGGGCGACGATCAGCCGCCAAAGGGCATGGATGAAGGCCAGGCTGAGCAGGGACCAATAGGCGGGCGCGGCCAACATGTCGGTCAGCCTATAGTCCTGCCCGGCCCGTTTTGCGCCCGCCGCACAGCCCATCCAGGCGGCGATGACGCCCACGGCCAGGACGGCGAAGGAGGCTAAAGGCACGACTGGAGCCATGCCGATGTTCAGGGCGACCATCAGGGCCACAATGAGCCAGGCCAGGGTGGGCGCGTGGGAAGCGGCCGAGACGATGGCCGCGCCCAGCGTCATGACCAGCGACAGCTGGCCGCGCCGGCCCAGGGCCCGAGGCGCACGCGTGTGGACGCCCCAGGTCTGCATATAGCCTTTCAGCCAACGGGTGCGTTGCGGCAGCCAGCGTTCCAGCGCCCCCGGCGGGGCTTCCCAGGTCGGGCTTTCGAGCACCCCCAGCCGCCATCCCGCGGACCAGAGCCTGAAGCCCAGATCGGCGTCTTCCGTGACGTTGTAGGCGTCCCAGCCCCCGACCCGACGAAGGGCGGCGGTTCGCAGGTGATTGCTGGTGCCCCCCAGAGGAAAAGGCAGGTTCAGCTTCGCCATGCCGGGAAGATTGACCTCGAACAGGGCGGCGTATTCGAAGGCGAACTGACGGTCGAGGAAGGTCGAGAGTTCGGCGTTGCGCCGGCGAATCCGCAGGGGGGCCTGAAGGCAACCCAATTGCGGCTGGCCGGCGAAACGCGAGGCCGCCTCGCGCAATTGGCCGGGATCCGGTTCGTCCTCGGCGTCATAGATGGTCAGGAGCTCGCCTGTCGCGAAAGCCAGGGCGTGGTTCAGCGCGCGGGGTTTGGTCTGCGGAGCGCCCGGCGGGACCACGAGGATCCGAAGCCAGCCCGGCCGGCGCGCGGCCTTGGCCGCATTTATGGTGGCCTGATCATGGGCTTCCAGCACGAGAAAACCTTCGAGCTGACGCCGCGGATAGTCGATTTTCGACAGGCGCTGGATAAGCTGGGGCACGACGGCCGCCTCGTCATGAAGGGCGGCCAGAATTGTGTAACGCGGCCACCGGGAGGGTTTGGGCGACGACGGGGTAGGACGAAGACTGGCGATGACCAGGGCCGCGCGCCACAGGGCCGAGGCGACGAAGCCCATCTGAATCCCGATGAACGACGCCGAAAGCGTCGAGCGGGGCCAGACGATTCCTGCGGCCACAAGCGCCGTCGCCAGGCTCGCGACCATGATCGCCTGCCCCAAGGTCGGCATTCGCCGCGCCGCGCCGGTTTGCGCCGCATCCCTCGTCGTCATGTCCGTTCGCCCCCGCGCCCGGCGCAACACAACTAGAAATACGCATTTCGCGCAACCGTGTTCTTCGAGGCGGCGATTGGCGTCGATGACAGATTGTCGCTATTCAGGGCGGGCCAGATCCGGAGTCGCCGTTGCCCGTCGTTTCGCCATCCTCGCGTTCCAGTCGCAAACCCAAGGGCGAGGGCCATTCACGGCGTGGCGAGATCCTCGCTGCGGCCGAACGCATCTTCGTCGAGTACGGCTATGAAGGGGCGACGATCCGCAAGATCGCCGACGAGGTCGGCCTGTCTTCGACCGCCCTCTATATGCATTTCTCCGACAAGGGCGCGATCCTGCAGGAAATCTGCCGCCACGCGTTCGGTGAGCTGATCACGGCGGCTGAATCCCTGTCCGCCCTCGACGGGCCGCCCGAGGTTCGCCTTCGGCGCATGATCGAGGTCTACGTCGATTTCGGATTCGCCAATCCGAACGCCTATCGCCTGATCTATCTGACCCGCCCCGTCGAGGCCCGGGACGGCGCCCAGAGCCTGTCGCAGGAACTGGGGGCGGGGGTCTTTGCGGCCTTCGAGACCCTGGTCGGTGAAACCGTGGCCGCAGGACGGATGGAAGGGGATCCACGCACGATCGCCCAATCGATCTGGGCCTCGGCCCATGGCGTCGTCTCCCTGATGATCACCAAACCCTATTTCCCTTGGGCGGAGCGCGAGGTGTTGGTGAAGACCACCCTAGACGCCGTCTTTTCCGGCCTGCTGAAATCGTGAACCGTGCTTGGGGGCTGGCGGCGGCGGTCGCGGCCATGGCCGTCGCCGTCGCCCAGGGCGCGCAGGCGCGTCCTTTGCGGGTCATGGCCCTGGACCAGTGCGCCGACCAGTATGTGCTGGCCCTGGCCCCGGACGCCGATCTGGCCCTGTCGCCGCGCGCCGACGATCCCGACGCCTGGTTAAGGCGCGAAGCGGCGGGCCACAGGCGTCTGCGGCCGACGCTGGAGGCGGCTGTGGGATTCAGGCCGGATGTGGTCGTGCGCTACTGGGGCGGGGAGCCCAGGCTGCTGAACTTTCTGCAAACCCAGGGCGTCACGGTGGTCACCATCGCGGACGCGACCGATATGGACGGGGTCCGGGCCAATATCCGCACGGCGGCCCGGGAATTGGGCCAGGTGGAACGCGGCGCACGGCTGGAACGGGCCATGCAGGCCAAACTTGACCGGGCGGCGGCGCCGGACCGCCCCCGGCCGGGCGCGGTCTATCTGACCTCGGGCGGGTTCACCTCCGGACCCGGCACCCTGATGGATGCGATGATCCGGGCTGCCGGGTTTCGCAATCTGACGGCCGCGCCGGGGTTCGGCGCCATCAGCGTCGAGCGGATCGCGATGGAGCCGCCGATCCGGTTCGTGCTGGGCTTTTTCGATCAGTTGCGGGCCGACTGGCGCGGACCGGGCCGGCATCCGGTGGTGCGGAGCGCGGCCCAGGGACGGACGGCGGCGAAACTGCCGGCGGCGGTGCTGACCTGTCCGGCCTGGTTCGCGGCCGACGGGGTCGAGATGATGGCGAGAGGGCGGCCATGAGCCGGATGTTGAGGCTTTGCCTGATCCTGGGACTGGTCATCCTCGCGGCCCTGGCGGCCGCCGTGCTGATCGGCGAGACGCCCTTTGACGCCGCCCAGTATGCGGCGGCCTTCAGCGATCCGTCGTCCGGTCCATGGGTCGTCCTGTGGCAGGTGCGCGCGCCGCGCGCGATCTGCGCCCTGGCGGTCGGCGCCGCACTCGGTCTGGCCGGGGCTGTGATGCAGGGATTGTTGCGCAATCCGCTGGCGGATCCCGGCGTTCTGGGCGTGTCGGCGACAGCGGCCCTGGGGGCGGCCCTGGCCATTGTCCTGGGCGGCGCCGGGGTGGCGGGCGTGGTCGAGATGTCCGCCCTGTTGGGGGCGGCGGCGGCGGGCGGTCTGCTGATCGTCGCCTCGGGCCTGATGCGGGCGCCGGAGGCTCTGATCCTGTTCGGGGTGGCCCTGTCCAGTTTCGCCGGGGCGGCCACCGCGCTGATCTTCAACCTGTCGCCGTCGCCCATCGCCCAGGCCGAGGTCATGTCCTGGCTGCTGGGGTCGGTGCAGAACCGCAGCTGGGTCGATGTAGCCTGGGTCACGCCCGCGGTGGTCGTCGCGGCGGTCTTCGCCGGCCTGTCGGCGGGAGGGCTGCGGATGCTGACCCTGGGCGACGAGGCGGCGGCCGCGTCGGGTCTGTCCATGGGGCGGGTTCGCGCCTTGGCTCTGGTCGCGGCGGCGGTGGCGACGGGGGCGGCGGTGGCCGTGGCGGGCGTGATCGGCTTCGTCGGTCTGGCGGCGCCCCATCTGGTGCGGGCTGCGGTGCGGGGCGATCCGGGGCGGATCCTGGCGCCCTCGGCCCTGGCGGGGGGGCTGATGCTGGTGGCGGCCGATCTTCTGGCGCGGCTGACGCCGACGGATCAGGAACTGAAGCTGGGGGTGTTCACCGCCCTGATCGGCGCGCCCCTGTTCGCCCTGATCGCCTGGCGGGCGGCGCGGGAGTGGCGGCTGTGAGCCTGTTGTCGTTGAACGCCGTCCGGGCCAGGATCGGGCGTGAGCGGGTGCTGGATGGGGTCAGCCTGACCGTCTCGGCCGGCGAGGTCGTGGCCCTGTGCGGCCCGAACGGGGCGGGCAAGAGCAGCGTGATCCGGGCGGCGGCGGGACTGCTGGCGGCAGAAAGCGGCGAGGTGCGACTGGGCGACGACGACATCGGTCGTCTATCGCCGCGTCAGAGAGCCGAACGCCTGTCCTATCTGCCGCAGGAGCGGCGGATCGCCTGGAATCTGCCTGCGGTGGAGGTGGCCGCCCTGGGCGCGCCCTTCCTGGCGGGAGAGGCGGCTCTGGATCGGGCCAAGGAAGCGCTGCTGGCCGTCGGGGCGGGCCATCTGGCGGATCGAGGCGTGGCCGAAATGTCGGGCGGCGAGCGGGCGCGGGTTCTGCTGGCGCGGGCTCTGGTGGTCGATGCGCCGCTTCTGCTGGCCGACGAGCCGACGGCGGGTCTGGACCCGGACGCTCAGCGGCTGGTGCTGGAACAACTGCGGGCGCGATCTAGAGCCGCCGCCGGGGTGCTGGTCAGCCTGCATGACCTGACCCTGGCCGCCGCCTTTGCGGACCGGGTGGTCGTGCTGGACGGCGGACGCATCGTCGCCGACGCCGCGCCTCTGGACGCCCTGGCGCAGCCGGTGCTGCGCCAGGTCTTCGGCCTGGACGGGACCTGGATCGAGGGGCCGGACGGGCCGCTGCTGGCGGCCCGCCGAGTTCAGTAGGCGGCGTAGGGACGGGGACCGGCGGCCGCGCCGCGGGCGATGTCGGCCGAGGTCGTCAGCGGGGCCGATCCCCCGTTCAGCCGGGCCTTGTAGACCGCCATATTCTCCATCACCCGCATCATATAGTTGCGCGTCTCGGTGAAGGGCGCGCATTCGATGAAGTCGATGGCCGCATTGGAATCGCCGCGCGGGTCGCCACAGCGGGCGATCCACTGGTTCGGCCGGGCCGGGCCGGCGTTGTAGCCGACCGTCGCCAGCAGCATGGAGCCGTTGTTGGCCGCCATCAGCTCGCCCAGGTGATAGCTGCCCAGGGTCATGTTGTAGTCCGGATCCCACAGCTGCTCGGCCGAGAAGCCCATGCCCAGGCGACGGGCGACGCCCGAACCCGTGGCGGGCAGGAACTGCATCATGCCGCGCGCATCGGCGCCGGAGCGGGCGCGCGGGTCGAAGCTGGATTCCTGGCGGGTGATGGCCTGGGTGAATTCCAGCGGCGCGGCGCCGGCGACCTGGGGCGGGACGCGCACGGGGTACATGCGTTCGGGCAGGACGAAGCCGCGCTGGCTGGCGGCGCGACCGACCATCATGGCGGTGAAGCCTTCGCCATAGCTGCGGGTCAGGTCCATCAGCAGGGCCAGATCCTCGATGGTCGGCAGGTCGTTGTCGAGCTGATAGGCGAAGACCCGCAGCAGGCTGGTCTCGCCGGTCTCGCCCAGGATTCGCGTGGCGCGGACGAGCTCGTTGGATTCGAACCGGGCGATGTCGGCCTGGGTCGGGGCCGGTTCGCCGGGCAGGGTCAGGGTGGTCATCCCGGCTTTCTCGGCCGCCAGTTGGCCGTAGAAGGTCTGCCAATGCTGGGCGCCGTTGCGGTAATAGCCGAGTGCGGCGTCGCGCTCGCCCCGCGCCTCGGCGGCCCGGCCCAGCCAGTAGTACGCCCTACCCTGGGTGATCGGGGTGGAGGAGGCGGTGCGCAGGGCCTCGAAATGGCGGGCGGCGACCTCGGGCTGGTTCAGCTTGGTCAGGGCGACCCAGCCGGCGAAGAACTCCGCGTCCACCATCCGGTCGCCGGAGGTGAAGCCGTGGCCGTTCATGGCGTCATAGGCGGCGCGCCAATTCCCCTGTTGCAAGGCGTCGAGGTAATAGTTGCGGCGCTCGGTCCACAGGGTGTTGTCGCCTGCGGTATGAGCCGGGGCGGGCGGCAGATTGGCGAGCAGCGGGAAGGCTTCCGACTGGCGGTTCTGAGAGCGCAGGATTCGCACCCGTTCCAGCGTCACCGCCGGATCGGCGGCCTGGGCGGGCGTCAGGGCGGCCACCACGGCGTCCGGGCTGTAGGCGGTGCGCAGGCTCATGACCGCATTGGCGACGGCCGCCCGTTCCGGCGAGACAAGATCGAGCATGGCGCGCGTCGCCGGGCCGTGCGGACCGAGCAACAGCATGTTCAGCCGCGCCTCGTGATCGGCCGGGGTCAGTTCGCCGCCCCAGCGCGCGAGGATGCGCGATTGCGGCTCGGCGTCGAAGGATCGGGTCCGCCACCAGTCGCGAATCAGGGCGCGGGCCTCGCGGTGACGCCCGCGCTGTTCGAGCGCCGAGGCGTTGGCGATGGCGCCTTGGACGGTTTCGGGCGGGTGGTCGGAGAAGAGGGCCATGACGGCGTCCGGCGTGGCGCCGACGCGGTCCAGAACCGATTCTGCGGCGGCGCGACGTGATTCGGCGCGCGGCCAGCCCTTCAAGGCCGTCTGGGCCTGGGCGAGTTCGGCGTAGGAGAGTTGTTCGCCCGAGGTGTCGATCAGGGCCCACTCGATCAGCTTGCGCGCCGTGGGGTCGCGCATCTGCGAGATCGCAGCCTGGGCGCCGGGGATGTCGCGCGCCCGCGCCGCCGCCAGGCCCTGACGGAACAGGGCCGTGTCCTGGTCATCGAGCACGCGGCCCTGATAGGTGGGGCTGTAACCCGGCACGGATTGTGAAACGGCGGAATAGGGAACAGGTTGGCCGGGAAGGGCGTCCTGCGGGGTCGGGGCGATGACGGCGAGGGCCGCAGCCAGACTGGTCGCGATCATGATATTTCCTGTTCTCATTCATCCCGGTTGCGGCGAGGCCGCTGGCGACCTAACGTCCCGCGCTCTCAAGACAGAGGTTCTGGACATCCGTCCATCGCCCCTCCCCACGCAGGCTAGCTAGTCCCATGACCGCCCCCTTGTTCAAGGGCGTGATCACCGCCCTGATCACACCACTTCATGACGGAAACGTGGACGAAGCCGCATTCGCCACGCTCATCGAAAGACAGATCGCCGCAGGCGTCGACGGCCTGGTGCCCGTCGGCACGACGGGCGAGGGCGCCAGCATGGACCTGGACGAGCACAAGCATGTGATCGACCTGTGCGTACGGCTGGTGGCGGGACGCGTCAGCGTCATCGCTGGAACCGGATCGCCCTACACCAAGGAAGCCATCGACCTGACCCGGCACGCCAAGGCGGTGGGTGCGGATGGGGCGTTGATCGTCACCCCCTATTACATCCGCCCCTCGCAGGCGGGCATGGCGGCGCATTTCGAGGCTATCGCCGACGCCGTTCAACTGCCGATCCTGCTCTACAACGTCCCGTCGCGTACGGGAGTCGATCTGGCCAACGAGACGGTAGCGCGGCTGGCGGCCCATCCGAACATCGTCGGCGTCAAGGACGCCACCGGCGACATGAGCCGGGTCAGCTGGATGCGCGCCAATATCGACGGCCAATTCGACCTGATCTCGGGCGATGATTCCAGCTATCTGGGTTATCACGCCTGTGGCGGGGTCGGACTGATCTCGGTGGCGTCCAATGTCGCGCCCGAGGCCATGGTCGCCCTGCACAATGCGGCGGCGGCCGGCGACTACGCCACTGCCCGCGACTGGCAGAATCGACTGATCGGCCTGTGCAAGGCGCTGTTCCTCGACAATTCTCCGGCTCCGACCAAATACGCCCTGGCCCGGTTGGGCCTGTGCAGCGAGGAGGCGCGGCTGCCGTTGTCGCCGACGTCGGAAGGGGTCAAGCCGCTGATCGACCGCGCCATGGCGGATGCGGGCGTCGTCTGATGGCGCCGCAGCCGCAGTCGAAGTCCAAGGTCATCGCCGAGAACCGCCGCGCGCGGTTCGACTATTTCCTTGAGGACAATATCGAGGCGGGCATTCAACTGCTCGGCACCGAGATCAAGGCGCTGCGGGACGGACGGGCCAATATCGCCGAAAGCTATGCGGCGGTGGAGGGGCGCGAGATCGTCCTGATCAACGCCGACATCCCGCCGTACAAGCAGGCCAACCGCTTCAATCACGAGCCGCGCCGACCACGCAAACTGCTGCTGCACAGGAAGCAGATCGACCGGTTGATCGGGGCGGTGCAGCGCGACGGTCAGACGATCATTCCGCTGAAGCTGTATCTGAACGACGCGGGCAAGGCGAAGCTGGAGATCGCCCTGGCCAAGGGCAAGAAGCTGCACGACAAGCGCGAGGCCTCGGCCGAACGGGACTGGCAGCGCGACAAGGCCCGTCTGATGCGCGACAAGGGCTGAGGTCCGAACACTACCCCAGCGGCCGGGCGTCCGTGACGCCCGGCAGATCGGCGAAACCATAGCCGCCCGCGCCTCCGGTCCCCGTGGACGGATGGAAAAGGCCGCCTGTGATCAGGGCCAGGGCCGTGATCACAATCACGAGGACCGCGGCCAGGATCGCGATCCTGCGCTCGCGTCGCGTGAATAATCCGTCAGTGCGTCGCATCGTCCAGCCTCCCGCTGGGAGACGAACGCCGAACGCTCGCCTCTGTTCCGCCTTATTTCAGCATGGCAGAGTCGTGCGACACGCACGCAACAGTAGAGGGTTAGCGGGCGATGATCTCGCGCGCCCGATCAAACACCGCCTCGAACATGGCCGGGGTCAGCCGGCCGGTGTTCGTGTTCAATCGGGAGCAGTGATACGAGTTCAGGATGACGTATCCGCCGGCCTCGCCCTCTGCGCCGTGGCCGGCCGGCATGGCCGAGGCCGGCCGGCCGAACGCCTTGAGGATGTTGCGGCGAGAGACGTCGCCCAGGGTCACGATGACCTTCAGATTCGGCAGCAAGGCCAGGCGGTCGATCAGGAAGGGGCGGCAGGTCGTCTCTTCGATCGGCAGCGGCTTGTTGCCGGGCGGGGCGCAGCGGACCGCGTTGGTGATCATGCAGTCCACCAGGGTCAGGTCGTCGTCGCCGTTCGGATCATAGTGGCCCTGAGCAAAGCCCGCCTTTTTCAGGGTGTCGTACAGCAGCCAGCCGGCGTGATCGCCGGTGAAGGGCCGCCCCGTGCGATTGGCGCCGGTGCGGCCGGGCGCGAGACCCGCGACCAGCAGCCGGGCGTTCGGATCGCCGAAGGACGGGGCGGGGCCGTTCCACCAGTCGGGGGTCTGGCGGGGGGTCTCCCGGCGGTACCCGCACCGGCGCCGGGGCCGGGGGGCGGCTGTTCTCTTTTCCCCTCCTCCCCCGCCCGCCGACCCCCCCCGGTGTGG
>NZ_JMQR01000084.1:0-13542 GCF_000698025.1 Brevundimonas sp. EAKA
TCTGTTCCGTCGTTTTTTTTTTTTTAATGTCGGCGCCCCCCACCGAATCCCCCCAGGAGTGGGTCGCCGGCAGCGTCGGATGTGTATAAGAGCCAGCGGGCCGTCCGGGCCCTGCCCGCCCGCCTCGTCACCCTGTCCGCCAATGAAGGCCGGGCGCGCGGGCGCAATCGCCTGACCATCGCCGCCCGCGCCGGCTCATGGCTGTTCCTCGACAGCGACATGAAGCCGGACAGCCCCCGCTTTCTCCAGACCTGGGTCGATCTGATCGCCCGCGACGATCCGGCCGTGGCGTTCGGCGGCTTCTCGCTGAAACAGGCGCCGCGCGACCGCCGCTTCGCCGTCCACCGCGCCCTGTCCGGCGCCAGCGAATGCGTCCGCGCCGCCCAGCGCGCCAGGACGCCCGAGAAATACGTCTACACCTCCAACCTGCTGGTCCGGCGCGATGTCTTCGCCGTCGAATCCTTCGACCCCGGCTTCACCGGCTGGGGGTGGGAGGATGTCGAATGGGCCATGCGGGTCGCCCGCCGGTTTCCGGTCGTCCACATCGACAACCCGGCCACCCATATGGGCCTGGACACGGTGCCGGACCTGGCGCGCAAGTTCGACCAGGGCGCCGCCAACTTCGCCCGCGTCGTCGCCCTGCACCCCGCCATCGTCCAGACCTACCCCAGCTACAAGGCCGCCCGCGCCCTGAAACGCCTGCCGTCCCTGCCGCTGATCCGTAGCATGGCCCGGGGCGCGGCCCTGTCGCCTCTGTTGCCGACCCGCACCCGCGCCTTCGCCCTGCGTCTGTACCGCGCGGCCGTCTATGCGGACGCGATCTGATGCGGGATGTCGCCGTCGTCATCCCCACCCTGCGTCGCCCGGCCATGCTGGAGCGCGCCCTGCGCTCGGTCTTTGCTCAGGTCGGGTCGCTGGACCGGATCGCCGCCGTGGTCGTCGCCGACAATGACCCCGACGGTTCGGCCGCCGCCCTGATCGACCGCCTGCGGGCCGAGGCGCCGGTTCCCCTGACCTATGCCCACGCCCCCGTCCCCGGCGTCGCCACGGCCCGGAACATCGGCCTGGCCGCTGCCGACGCCCCCCTGATCGCCTTCCTGGATGACGACGAGGCCGCCTCCCCCGGCTGGTTGGCCGCCCTGTTGCAGGCCCAGTCCCAGACCGGAGCCGATGTCCTGTTTGGCCCGATCCGGGGCCGCGTACCCGAGGGCACGGGATGGACCACCGCCTATCTGGAGCGGTTCTTCGGCCGCGACGGCCCAGCCCAGACCGGCCTGACCGACCAGATCCACGGCTGCGGCAACAGTCTGATGGTCCGCGCCACGGCCCTGCCCGGCCCCGCGCCGTTCGACGCCGCCATGGATCAGACGGGAGGCGAGGACGACCGTCTGTTCACCGCCCTGCAAACGCGCGGCGGCCGGTTCGGCTGGGCCGCCGACGCCTGGGTGGACGAGTTCGCGCCCCCCGACCGCGCCACCCTGAACTACGCCCTGCTGCGCGCCTTCGCCTATGGCCAGAGCCCCAGCCAGATGGCCGCCGCCCGCGGCGACTGGCCCGGCGTCGCCCGTTGGATGCTGATCGGCGCCGCCCAGGCCGCCGTCTGGGGCCTCGCCTCCCTGACCCTCGCCCTGCTCCGCCGCCCCGCCCGCGCCGAAACCCTGGACCGCGCAGCGCGCGGCCTGGGCAAGCTGTTCTGGACCAGCCGCTTCGAACCGAAACTCTACGGCGCGGCGATGGTGCGAAGGCGCGCCTAGCCCGCCAGCCGGCTCAGGAACTTCGGCGGCTTGTAGGTCGAGCGGTTCATGACCACCCCGGCGATACGGCCGCCGACGGCCTCGATCTCGTCGCGCAGGATCACCGGTCCGCTCGCGGTCGCGCCGCCGGCCGCCACCACCAGAACCGTCATGTCCACGAAGGGCGCCAGGATGATCGCCATGTCGTTGCGGTCGGCGGCCGGGCTGTCGATGACGATGGTGTCGGCGTGCGGCCGCAGGGCGTCCCAATAACCGGCCTCGCCGATCGCCTCGACCCGGTGGCCAGAGCGCAGGGCCTCCATGTGGAAGCGCGTGATCCACAACCGGCCGCCCAGGCAGGGTCGCGCAGTCAGCAGGCGCGCGGGTGGGATCGGCTTGCCGTCCCGTCCCGTCGGCGCAGGCGTGACGGCGAAGAAGCTTGAACCGTCGGGCGAGGCCTGGGCCGGCTTGCCCAGTTGGCCGAACCGGTCCGGTTCGGCGGCGATGGCTTCGAGCTGCCCCTGCTGGGCCAGGTCCCCGTCCACCAGCCAGACCGGCTTTCGCGCACGGACGGCGGCCAGTCGCGCGAACTCCCGCGCCACGGTCGAGACGCCTTCTCCGGTCGTGGCGGCGGCGAACTGGATCACGCGGGCGCGGTGCGCCGGCGCCGGACCCAGCGCCGCCCACAGGCCCGCCATTTCGGACGTCAGATCGACCATCGAATCGCCACGCGCTCCATCGGCTCAGCCTAACACGGGCATGAGGCTAGTGCGCCTTCGCCGGAGCCACGGCCAGGACCGGCATATCCAGCGTCCGCCGCACCGAGTCCGGCGTTGCAAAGCCGCGCCGCGAGAAGATCCGCAGCAGGCCGATGCACAGGGCGGTGAAGGCGGCGAACAGGAAGACCGCCGCCAGGGCCGGCGCCTTCAGGCTCTTGCCGGTCGAGGGGGGCTGGGCGCGTTCGATCACGGTGACATTGTCGGCGCCGGCGGCGACCAGGGCGTTGTCCGCCCGGCTCTGGCTCTCGCGCTGCTGGAACTCGCGGATATTGGCGGTCAGGACTTCGCGATTGCCGGCCAGGGTCGCGTTTTCGGACTCCAGCGCCGTCAGCCGCGTCTGCCGCGCCCGAATGTCCGTCAACTGACGATCCAGCGCCAAGAGCCTCGCCGCCAGGGCGTCGCGGTCGGCCTGGGTGTTGATCCGGTTGGTCTCCAGCTCGGTCCAGACAGGGTTCGGCCCGGTGCGGACCTCCTTGGCCCCCACCGCCGTTCCCGTGCCCACATAGGCCTGCAGCTGGGCGATCCGCGCCTCGATGTCCCTCACCGGCTGGGCGTCCGGCTGATAGCGCGACAGCAGTTGCTCCCGCTCGGTCCGCAGTTGCAGCACCTGATCCTGGGCCGAGATGTTCAGGTCCTGCTGAAGCGCCACCTCCGCCGGGGTCGCCGCCTGCTGCGCCACCAAGGTGTTCAGCCTCTGGCTGGTCTGGTTCAGCTGGCTCTGGGTCGATAGCCGGTCGGTGAAGACCGTCTGATAGACGGCCGCCAGCGTGGTCTTGGCGGCGGTGAAGTCGCCGATGTCGTTGCTGGTCAGGAACTGCTCATAGGCCTGATCCGCCGCGCTCAAATCGCCTTCGAACGCCAGTCTCTGGGTGGCGATGGCGGGGGTCTTGTCCTGGAAGACCTCGCGGCGATAGGCCAGATATTGCTCGATCACGGTGTTCAGCACGCGCGCCGCACGCTCCGGGTCGTCGGCCTCGTAGCTCAGACGGATGATCGCGCTGCCCGGCGCGGTGCCGACGCTCAGACTCGCGCCGATCAGCTTGCGCGCCGCCGCCTCTGCCCGGTCCCGTGATCCCGTCGGCGTCTTGCCCAGGATCGCCGCCGGCCCCAGCGCCTCGACCACGCGCTGGCGCACCTGCCCCGAGCTCAGGATCGCAGCCTCGGAATTGGCGACCTCGTCGCCCTGCGGAGCCTGGCCCCGCTCGGCCGTGCCGACGCGCGGCTGATAGACATATTCCTGACCCACGCCGGCGAAGACCGCGCCCTGGGCCGTGTAATTCTTCTTCAGGGTGAAGGCGGCGGCGGCGCCCAGGGCGAAGATCACCAGGAAGACGATGATCATCAGCAGCAGTTCGCGGAACAGCAGGCCGACGACGTCCAGCACGCCGTAGCGCGGTCGGGTCGTGACATATGCCGTCGAGCGCATAGGCGGGCCGAATCCTGGAAAGTCTCTTGCGAATCCACCTTTCGCCCACCGGCGTTAACCATCGGTTACCCATAAGCGGCGAGTCTGCGACCCAACGCTCCTTTCGTCGGACCAGATCGATTCCATGACGCCAGATCGCCGACTATTCCTGCTGGCCCTCGGATCGGGCTGCGCCGCCCTGGCGGCCTGCGGCGGCAACGCCGCCCGGATGCCGCGCCCGAGGGGCGACGTGCAGCGGGTCGAAGCGGCGGGACGCGGCGACTTCCCCGACATCCCTTTCGCCGACTGGACGGACGAAGAGCCGGACTATCTGCTCTATCCGGGGGACGAGATCGAGGTGGCCCTGCCCACCGCATCTGAATTGACCCGCACCCTGAAGGTCGGACCCGACGGTCGGGTCGCCCTGCCCCTGGTCGGCCAGGTCATGGCGGCGGACCGGACCTTGCCGGAGTTGGAGCGGGAGGTGTCTTCGGCCTACGCCTCGCAACTGGTGCGGCCGGTCGTGGAGGTGACGTTGCGCCAGGCAGGGCCGATCCGCGTCTGGATCGACGGCGAGGTGCGGACCCCGGGCGTGATCGAGATGACCGGCGATCTGGACGCCTATCAGGCCGTGGTCCAGGCGGGCGGCTTCCTGCCGTCGGGCAAGCCCGAGCGCGCAGCCCTGATCCGGCGCGGTCCCGGCGGATCGCGCATGATGCGGGTGGTCGACCTGCGCCCGCGTCGCGGCGAGGTCGTGGCCCTGCGTCGGGGCGACATCATTTTCGTGCCGCGGTCGACCCTGGGCGAACTCGCCGCCTTCTTCACCCAGGTGCGCGCCGCCCTGCCCATCGGCTTCAGCTATTCGATCAATGGATCGAACGGCAACGGCTACGCCACCTTCTGAAGCCTCAGGCGGCCAGCCGCACCACGCCGGCGTCGATATAGCGACGGGCGGCCTTCTGGGCCTCGGCGATCTCTTCGCGCTCCATCTCCTGGCTCATCTCGCGGCGATAGACGCGCGCCTCGATCGAACCCTTCATGGCGGCCAGGTTGAAGATCATGTGGGCCGAGACCCGGTCCATCGGGCAACCGCCCGAACCGGCCGAATACATCATGCCCAGCTTGAACAGGTCGTCGCCCGACATGTCGACGGTCGGCAGCGGCAAGGACACGACTTCCACGTCGGCCTGCAGGTCGTGCGCCATTTCTTGCGCGTTCATTACCGTATCTCCTGAACGGGCGCCGTTCTGGGCCCGCCTCTGATACCGCATCAAATACCGCCGGTTTGAAGTTAAAGTTAACGGCGCAAGGCGCCGCCAAACTTTTAAGTAAAGCAGGAATGAATACTGCCAAAAGCGTTCAGCGTTCCGATACGATTTGGAAGGGGCTTGTTTACGTCTTGGCGGCCCGCTGACCGAACAGGACCCTGCGCGCCGCCTCGGCGTCCTTGCCCGCCGCGCCGGCGTTTCCACGCCGATCTTCCAGCAGAGCACGCCCGGCCTTGACCGCGGGCCTCGACCCGACCCGATCCATCCAGGCCGCCAGATGCGGAAAGTCCGCCAGAGTCTGCCCCTGCAGCGTCGGCAATATCCACGGCCAGGCGGCCATGTCGGCGATGGAATAGTCGCCCGCCAGATAGTCGCGGTCCTTCAGGCGTCGATCCATGACGCCATACAGACGGTGCGTCTCGTTCGTATAGCGCTGCACCCCATAGGCGATCTGGCGCTGGTCGCGGATCATCGCGGGCGCATACTGGCGGAAATGATGGGTCTGGCCCGCCATTGGCCCCAGGCCTCCGACCTGCCAGAACAGCCACTGGTTCACCTCGACGCGCGCTCGCGCCTCGGTCGGATAGAAGCGGCCGGATTTGTCGCCGAGATACTGCAGGATTGCGCCGGATTCGAAGATCGAGATCGGTTGGCCGCCCGGCCCCTCCGGATCGACGATGGCGGGCATGCGGCCGTTCGGACTGATGGCCTGGAACCCAGGCTCGAACTGTTCACCCGTTCCGATGTTCACCGGCTGGACCTCATAGGCCAGCCCCATCTCCTCCAGCGCGATGGACACCTTCCATCCATTCGGCGTGGGCCAGTACCAGAGCTGGATCGGAGCGGTCATTGCGGCGGTCTTTCCTGTGGCGTGCCTCGCATCTGGGGGCCGCGACACGCAGCCGCAATCCGCATTTCGATCCTGACACGGTCATTCAGGACGCGTTCAGGCGCGGAACCCGACCTTCACCTCATTAACGGGCCAGTTCGTCGTTTCCGTCGGCGGCCCAGAATGGAGCACGCAGATGAACCGCCTCACCAAGGCCGCTGTTGTCGCTATCGCCCTGTCCACCACGGCCGTTCCCCTGCTGGCCGAGGCGCAGAGCCGCGACGATCGTCGGGAATATCGCCAGGACCGCCGCGACGACCGGCGAGACTACCGCTCGGAACGCCGTGACGACCGTCGTGACTGGCGTCAGGGCCGCTACGACAATCGGCAGGATTATCGTCATGACCGGTGGGACGACCGTCGCGACTTCCGCCACGAACGCCGCGATGACCGCTGGGACCGCAACAATCGCAACTGGTGGCGCGGCCGGTCGGACTTCCGGGGCTACAACGGCCCGCGCTCGGGATACTGGTACGCGCCCAGCTACGGCTATTACCGGGTCGAGCCCCGTTACTACGGCTATCGCTGGCGGACGGGCGGCTATCTGCCGCCGCAGTACCGGACCTATTATGTCCGCGACCCGTATTTCTATGGTCTTCGCGAAGCGCCTCGCGGCTATCGCTACGTCCACGCCGGCAGCGACATTCTGATGGTCGCGGTCGCCACGGGCCTGATCGCCAGCGTCCTGTCCAACGTCTATTGAGGACGCCAAGCTGTTGAGCCGACAAGCCCCGCGAGGAAATCTCGCGGGGCTTTTGTCTGGGGCGTCCCCCGAACGGCATTCAGCCGGGGTTCATCGACCAAGCGCGATCATCACCTTAAGCCGCTGGAAAACCAGCGTGCAGGAATGAAAAGACCATGAAACGCCTCCTGATGGCTTTCACCGCCGTCGCCGCCCTGGGCGCCCCGCTGGCCGCACCGATCCAGGCCCTGGCCCAGGACCGTCAGGTCGATCGCGAACAACGCGACGCCGACCGCCCCCAGAGGCCGCAGATCACGCGGGGAGAGCGTCCCACGCCGAACCGTACTTTGCAGTCCCGGCCGGAAGCCCCCTCGCGTCCCGAGCGGCCCCGTCCGGAGCGCCCCGGTTTCGGTGAGACACGGCCGGCGCGTCCGGACCGCCCGCAGACAGGCGAAGACAGGCCCGATCGTCCGAATTACGGCGGCGCACGGCCGGATCGTCCCGACGTCAGGCCCGGCCGCCCGGAAGGCGCCAACCCCGGTCGGCCGCCTCGTCCCGACCGTCCCGAGGGCGGCTGGACTCGCCCCGACCGCCCCCAGACCGGCGGATCTCGCCCTGACCGCCCGTCAAGCGGCGGCCGACCGGATCGGCCGGGCGACAGCGGCGGGCGGCCCCATCGCCCGGACGGCGGCTGGAACCGGCCGGATCGGCCCGACAATGGTCACACGCGGCCCGGCCAGCCCCACCGGCCCGGCTCCGGCTGGAACCAGAACCGCGACCGGCACGACGAATTCCGCCGTCGCTTCAGCAGCGATCAGTGGCGGCGCGACTTCTATCGCAACCACCGGTCCGACTGGTGGCGGGACGACCGTCGCTTCCATGGCTACAGCGGCGTCCGCATGGGGTTCTATTTCGCGCCGGGCTGGGGCTACTACAGCGTGCCCCGCTCCTATTGGGGCCGCGACTGGTCGGCCGGCGACTATCTGCCGGACACCTTTTGGCGTTATCGACTGGACGACTGGCGCACCTATGGTCTCGGCTATCCGCCGGAGGGGGCGCGTTGGGTCCTGGTCGACAATACGATCTATCTGATCGACGAGCGTGACGGCTACATCATCGACGTGATCCGAGACGCCTGGCGTTGGTAGTCTCGACGAAGAAGGCCCGGAGATCGCTCTCCGGGCCTTCTTACTAGAATGGGTCGCTCAAGCAGAGAGCGGCCGCGCCGCGAGCGTTAGCGACCAGCCGGGGGTTTGGGGGCCGCAGCCCCCAAAAATCAAAGACCCAGCTTGGCCTTCAGGATGTCGTTGACCGCGGCCGGATTGGCCTTGCCGCCCGTCGCCTTCATGACCTGACCGACGAACCAGCCCAGGGCCTGGGGCTTCTCGGCGACCGCCGCCGCCTTGTCCGGGTTGGCGGCGATGATCTCGTCCACCGCCTTCTCGATGGCGCCGGTGTCGGTGACCTGCTTCAGGCCGTGTTTCTCGACCACCTCGGCCGGCGAGCCCTCGCCGTTCCAGACGTGGTCAAAGACCTCCTTGGCGATCTTGGACGAGATGACGTTCGTCTCGATCAGCTCGACCAGCTGGGCCACATGGGCGGCCGGCAGGGGGTTCTCGCTGAAGTCCTTGCCGTCGGCGGCCAGACGCGCCGAGACCTCGTTGGTGACCCAGTTGGACACCAGCTTGGCGTCGCGCCCCTTCGCGGCGGCCTCGAAATAGTCCGCCTTGGCCTGTTCCGAGATCAGGACGATGGCGTCGTACTGCGACAGGCCATATTCGCTCATTAGCCGCTTGCGCTTCTCGTCCGGCAGTTCGGGCAGGGACGCCTTGATCTCGGCGATCCAGGCCTCTTCCAGGTCCAGCGGCAGCAGGTCGGGATCGGGGAAATAGCGATAGTCCTGCGCCTCTTCCTTGGACCGCATCGAACGCGTCTCGCCCTTGGTCGGGTCGAACAGCCGGGTCTCCTGAGTGATCGAACCGCCGTCCTCAAGGATCTCGATCTGGCGGCGCGCCTCGTACTGGATCGCCTGGGAGATGAAGCGGAACGAGTTGACGTTCTTGATCTCGCAGCGCGTGCCGAGGAAGCTGAAATCGCCGCTGGCCTTAAACTTCTCGTAGTTGCCGGCGCGGCAGACGGACACGTTCACGTCGGCGCGCAGATTGCCCTTCTCCATGTCGCCGTCGCAGGTGCCCAGATAGATCAGGATGGTCCGGATCTTCTTCACATAGGCGACCGCCTCTTCCGGCGTGCGCAGGTCGGGGCGCGAGACGATCTCCATCAGGGCCGTGCCGGCCCGGTTCAGATCGACATAGCTCTCGGTCGGCGACAGGTCGTGGATCAGCTTGCCCGCATCCTGTTCCAGGTGCAGGCGCTCGATGCCGACGTTGAAGAAGCTGCCGTCCTCGGCCTCCACCTCGACCACGCCTTCGCCGACGATCGGGTAATAGAGCTGGCTGATCTGATAGCCGGTCGGCAGGTCGGGGTAGAAGTAGTTCTTGCGGTCGAACTGGCTGCGCTTGTTGATCTGCGCGCGCAGGCCCAGGCCGGTCTTCACCGCCTGTTCGACGCAGTGCTTGTTCAGCGTCGGCAGCATGCCGGGGAAGCCGGCGTCCACCAGGGACACCTGTTCGTTCGGCCCCGCGCCGAAGCCGACGGCGGCGCCGGAGAAGAGTTTGGCCTTGGAGGCCACCTGGGCGTGGATCTCCAGCCCCATGACGATTTCCCAATCGCCGGTGCGGCCCTTGATGGTTTTCGAGTTCGGAACAGTGTCGGTCATGGGTTCGTCCTAGCGCCGTCGGCGGCGGCGAGAAAGAGGCTGTCTTGAGGGTGTCGCGAAATCGCGCTCAACATCGGTCGCCTCAATGGAGAATCCGATGACCAAGACCCTGTTCGCCGCTGCTGCGGCCTCCCTGCTTCTGGTCGGCGCCGCCTCGGCCCAGACTGCGCCGGCTCCGGCCCCCGAACACGCCTCTGACCACGCGCATGACGAACATCATGCCCAGCATCCGACCATCGAAAGCCCGATCGAGGCCCTGCTGGCCGATCCCGCGACCAAGGCCGTGGTGGAGAAACACCTGCCCGGCATGGACAAGCATCCCGCCTATGGCCAGTTCAAGGCCATGAGCCTGCGCCAGGTCGCGCCCTACTCCCAGGGCCACATCACAGACGAGAAGATCGCGGCGATCGACGCCGATCTGAAGGCGCTTCCGGCGGCCTGATGAAGAGGGAGGGCCGGCGATCACGCCGGCCCTCCATTCAACTCACCACCACTGCCCAGGCTTGGCCGTAAAGCCCGCAGCGCTTTCCAGCGCCGCGCCGACCTGGAAGACCGTGGCCTCGTCCAGGGCCTTGCCGATGACCTGGAGACCCAGCGGGAGGCCGCCGGAATCGACGCCGGCGGGGACCGAGATGCCCGGCAGGCCGGCCAGGTTGGTCGTGACCGTGAAGACGTCGTTCAGGTACATGGTCAGGGGGTCGATCTGCTTGTCGCCCAGAGCAAAGGCGGCCGACGGGGTCGAGGGGGTCAGGATGGCGTCCACCTGGCCCCAGACATTGTCGAAGTCCTCGGCGATGCGGCGACGCACCTTCAGGGCGCGGACATAATAGGCGTCGTAGAAGCCGGCCGACAGCACATAGGCGCCGATGGTCAGGCGACGCTGGACCTCCTTGCCGAAGCCCTCGGCGCGCGAGGTGGCGTAGAGGTCGTCCAGCGAGCTGAACTGATCCGCCCGGTGGCCGAACCGCATGCCGTCGTAACGGGCCAGGTTGGACGAGGCCTCGGCCGGGGCGACGATATAATAGGTCGGCAGGGCATACTTCGTGTGCGGCAGGCTGATCTCGACGATCTCACAGCCCGCGTCCTTCAGCCAGGCCACGCCCTGGTCCCAAAGGGCCTGGATCTCGGCGGGCATGCCGTCCACGACATATTCGCGCGGCACGCCGATGCGCAGCCCCTTGACCGACTTGCCGACCGAAGCGGTCCAGTCGGGGGTCGGGACGTCAAGGCTGGTCGAATCCTTGTCGTCGAACGAGCACATGGATTGCAGCAGCAGGGCCGCATCCTCGACCGTCTTGGTGATCGGTCCCGCCTGGTCCAGCGAAGACGCGAAGGCCACCATGCCGAAGCGGCTCGCGCGGCCATAGGTGGGCTTGATCCCGACCGTGCCGGTGAAGGCGGCGGGCTGGCGGATCGAGCCGCCGGTGTCGGACGCGGTCGCAGCCAGGCACAGGTCGGCAGCGACGGCCGAGGCCGAACCGCCCGAGGATCCGCCCGGCGTCAGATCGGCGTTGGAGCCGGTCGATTTCCACGGGTTCTTGACCGGACCGAAGGCCGAGGTCTCGTTGGACGAGCCCATGGCGAATTCGTCCATGTTCAGCTTGCCCAGCATCACCGCCCCGTCACGCCACAGATTGGCGGTGACGGTCGATTCATAGGGCGGGACGAAGCCGCGCAGCATGTTGGAGCCGGCCGTGGTCTGCACGCCCTCAGTGCAGAACAGGTCCTTGATGCCCAGCGGCGCGCCTTCCAGCGCCCCGCCCTCGCCCGAGGCGATGCGGGCGTCGGAGGCGCGGGCCATGTCCATGGCCTTGTCCGCCGTCACCTCGACATAGGCGTTCAGGGTCGGATTGGCGGCCTCGACGGAGGTCAGGAAGGCCTGGGTGATCTCGGCCGAGGAGAAATCCCTGGCCTTCAGGCCGTCGACGGCGCCCTTCAGGGTCAGTTTGGTCAGGTCGCTCATGACTATTCGACCACCTTGGGCACGACGAAGAAGCCGTCGGCCGACTTCGGGGCGTTGGACAGGACAGCGTCGATCTTGCCCCCGTCGGTGACCACGTCTTCGCGCAGGCGCAGGGGCTGGGCGACGTTCGAGGTCATGGGCTCGACGCCGTCGACATCGACCTCGTTCAACTGTTCGATCCACTGCAGGATGCCGTTCAGCTCCTGGGCCAGCGGCTCCAGCCGATCCTCGGGGGTCTTGATGCGGGCGAGATGCGCAACCTTGCGCACCGTCGCAGCGTCGATGGCCATGCGGCCCTCCAATGCACGTCGATAAAGGGGTCTAGGGGCGGGATTAGCGGCACAGGCGGGGATTCACAAGAACGAGCCGGTGTTCGCCTTCAACCATGGCGGCGCCGGGCGCCTTGGCGCAAAAACAGGGTGACAAGCTGCCAAACGCGCCAAACCTGCCAAATCCGCTTCACAGCGCGCCTCCCGCGTTTATGACCTGACACTATAGCCTCGCCTGGAAGGCCGTTGGGTTGGGTACGCAAAATGCGCCTGAAAGCCTTGCCTGGCCGTACATCGGCATGATGGGCAAATAAATTCCGGGCCTGCCACGTCACTCCGCCGACACGCTCTGCGCCTCAGCAGGACGAGATGCGGCATGGGCGGCGAGCGCCAAACGTCCGGCCGCATTGACGCCACAGTCACACGTCTTGCTTTGGCTTCGCGCAACTACAGGACAGGCCATGTTCGTCGCCGCCATAGCCGCCGCCGTCTTGCAGTCTGTCCCCGCGCCCACGCCCTGCAGCTATGACAGGGAGGCGATGCTGGCCCTGTCACCTCAAGCTTTCGATCAAGACATGGAGGGAGGTTGGCGTCCGCTCGGGAACAGGCGCGAATGCCGCGACACGGCCGTTGAGCTTCTGGCCGCCTATCGCAAGGCGCGCTGGAGAGACATGACCAGCGACCAGCTTCACACCAACTATTGGCACGAGGGCCAAGTCCGAGCCGCCTTGGGCCAGACGGATCATGCCGTGCGGCTGCTGCTGGCGGGGGTCAGTCCTGATCCCATCGGCGACGGTAAGGCGGACTATGCGATCGGAACGGTGGCCTTCCTGCTCAAGGACCGCGCCGCGTTGCAAGCCGCTCGAGACCGTCTCGCGGCCGTTCCACCTCCCCCGGGATTCGAAGAGGATGCGGCGAGGTTTAAAGCCCAATATGGACGTGAGCTAAGCTGGCCGCTCAACCTCGATGTGCTCGACGGCTTTCTGGCCTGTTTCGACAAGCCTTACGACGAAGCCTACAGCCGCGACTGCCGGCCCTGACGCTGTTTCCATAAGCCTCTGCCTTTGACTTCCCTGCGCGCCGGTCCTAACCGCAGGCCGTGCCCGTTCTCGACCTCCTCGACCTGCCCGCCGCCTGCCCGCCCGACACGCCGTGGATGGGGCTGGATCTGGGCGAGAAGACCGTTGGGGTGGCGGTGTCGGACGCCACGCGCCTGATCGCCTCGCCGCTGGAGCTGATCCGCAAGTCCAAGTTCACGCTGGAAGCCGAGCAGTTGTTCAAGCTGATGGCCCATCGCAAGGTCTCGGCCCTGGTGATCGGCCTGCCCGCCAATATGGACGGAACCGAGGGGCCGCGCGCCCAGTCGTGCCGCGCCTTCGCCCGCAATCTGGAGCGGCTGCGGCCGGTCAACATCGCCTTCTGGGACGAGCGGCTGTCCACCAGCGCGGTCGAGCGGTTCCTGATCGAGGATCTGGACCTGAACCGCAAGCGCCGCGCCCAGGTCGTGGACCGCACCGCCGCCGCCTGGATCTTGCAGGGGGCGCTGGATCGGGTGCGGGATCAGGCGACCTGGGTTTGACGGGGCTGATCGCCGGCGTCCTGCCGGTCTTTCTGATGATCGCCCTGGGTTATGGGCTGCGAAAATCCGGCTTCCTGCCCGATGAGGCCTGGCGGCCGATCGAGAAGCTGTCGATCAACATCTTCTATCCCAGCTTCCTGATCCCCGCGATCTGGCATGCCGATCTGTCGGGCGGCGGGGCGACGGTGGCGGGGGC